>JBAVUF010000308.1:0-2254 GCA_049696635.1 Acidimicrobiales bacterium
CGGCTCGAGCGTCGCGTGCACGAGAACGATCGGCGTGTGCGTCCGTCCTGGTCCGGCGTGACCGGCAAGTTCGCCGGCGACGATGCGCACGAGCGCGCCGCCGTCGGGCGAACTCAATAACTCGACATTGCCGCCGCGGATGTCCTGGTACTTCGGCTGGATCCACTTGTCCCCAGAAGGCAGATTCACCCACAACTGGATGCCGTGGAAGACGCCTCCCGAAGCGACGAGCTCTTCTGGCGGTGCCTCGATGTGCAAGATGCCGCTGCCAGCGGTCATCCACTGCGTGTCGCCGTTTGTGATCAGCCCGCCGCCACCGTGCGAGTCACGATGCCGGAACGTCCCGTCAATGATGTAGGTGACGGTCTCAAAGCCCCGGTGCGGATGCCACGGGGTGCCCTTCGCCTCCCCGGGCGCGTACTCGACTTCACCCATCTGGTCCATGTGGACGAACGGGTCGAGCTCGGAGCTCGGCACTCCGGCGAACGCGCGTCGCACGGGAAAGCCTTCGCCTTCGACACCGCTCGGCGCGGTCGTGACGGAACGGACCGCACGCTCCGCCGACGTCGCGGTATCGACTTCGGGCAGTCTTGGCAGGACGAGCAGATCCTCGACGGTGACCGCTGGCATTTCGTCTCCTTTAGCGCCGCCGTCCTTAGCAGCACTCGCTGAGCAAAACGCATTCTGGCGTGCGGATCTTCCCGATCCGGGCGAACGGGAGGTTGAACGGGAAACCCGACCGTCAGGCTCCTGCAGCTGCCCGCGAGGCGGCCCCGCGGCGCGCCCGGAGGACGGATGGAAAAGACCGAGTCGCCAGAGCCGACCGAACACCCACCAAACTTCGAGAAGGTGACGGCCATGGGGCGGCGTCGCAGCGTCGCGAAACGGCCGCGCCGGGACCAGGTCAGCTATGTCGCGGTAGGCCTCCTCGTCGCGCTGGCACTGACGATCGTGTCCCGATTGACGACGGCTCCGGTGCATCGCCCGCCGCGCACCGGCCCGCGCACGACCCTTCATGTGGCGTCGCATCACGTCGGATCCAGGCACGATCCCGCTCGACAAGCTCCCTCGCCGACGACGGACGCCGCGCGCGTCGGCCGGTCCGCGCACTCGACTGCGAGCGACCCGACGATGCCTTCAATCCCGACGACATCGACAACAGTGCCGTCGACGACGACCTCATCCGTGCGTTCATCGCCGACCACCACGCCATCGACGACGCCGACGACGCCGACGACGCCGACGACGCCGACGACGCCCGGATCGCACCAGTATTCGGGCGTTCTTAGTTATCCCGAGGACATCGCGACCTCGATCCCTTTCTCCTCGCCGAGCGGCGTCGCCGCGGTGCGCGTCAGCTGGCGTGGAGGAAGCGAGCTCGTCGCGTCGCTTCGCTGCCCCGGCGCCCGCGACTCGGCTCCGGGCGCGCACGGCATCTCCATCTCGATCGACGGATCCCCGGGCGCGTGCGCCGTGGCGATCGCGCTCGGGTCCGGCGTCCGTTCACGCGTCGCGTACGCCGTTTCGGTTCTCACCCCGGACGCGGGCGGTTGAGCTGTGGCGAACCCAACCGCATCGCGCCGCTCGACAATCACCGAAGGGCTCGTCTCTCTCACGAAGGCGCTCGTTCTCCTCGCTGGCGTCCCGTTCGCGCTCGCTCGACTCTGGTTCCTCTCGCCACTGCCGGCACATATCGCCAGCACCTCGGGCGTGACATCCCTCGCGACCTGGTCACACGCCACCGTGTTGCTCGCTGGCGCCGTCTGGGCGTTCGCGAGCGCAAATCTCCTGCGCGAGATCGCCGCGGCGCTCCGTCACGGCGAGGCGCCGGGATCGACGTGGTCAGGTCGTTGGGCGATCGCGATTACGGCGCTGATCGTCGCCGCCACCGCATCACCCTCGTTCATTCCCACCCGAAGCGCGAACCCGCACGCCGCAACGACGTCTCTCGCTCATCCGCGAGCGGAGGTTTCGTCACCCACACCGACCGATCAGGTGCGCACCCTCGCCGGCGAGTGCCTTGCCGAACTCGCGGAACGCGTCGGCGCGTGCGCGGACGACTGGCCCGAGTTTGCCGCGTTGAACTTCGGGGAATTACAGCCCGCCGGGGGTCGGATGATCGACCCCGCGCGTCTTCGTGGTGGTTGGCGTCTGCGAATACCGTCGCGCGCCCACCGCCGGGACGTGGCGCCAGCTCGGCCTCCGAGCGGCGACGCCGAACGCCTTTCGGAACTCGCGCTGATCGGACTCGGGG
>JBAVUF010000309.1:0-4087 GCA_049696635.1 Acidimicrobiales bacterium
GCGCCTGGCGGCTCGTGCCCGTCGACGGCATCGGGCCCCGCGTCATCGGCGTCGTGCAACGCCGGCTCGGAAAACCGGGCGCTCCCGTGCGCGCCGTGCTCGAGATCCTCGAAGCGATGGTCACCGACGTCAACCGCCTGCCGAACGGGATCCGCGCGATTACGAAAGAGGAACGCGCGAAGTACGGCGCTCCCCTGCCACTTTCGCGTACCCGCCACCACGTGACGCGCGTCTAGGGCCGGATCGGCTCCCTCAACATCGTCCACAGCGTCGGACCGCCCCGATCGATCGTCACCTGCGAGACAACCACGAAGCCCAGCGAGGTGTAGAAGCGCACATTCGGCTCGGAAGACGCCTCCAAGTATGCGGGCATCGCGATCTCGTCGAGGCGCGCGAGGACGGAGTCGATCAGCGTCGAGGCGAGGCCGCGATGTTGGTAACGCGGATCGGTGCCGATCGTGCCCAAGTAGTAGTGCGCCTGGCGCGGACGTAACCGGAAGAGCGCCACGGCGAGTCGCCGTCCGCGCCGGTAGCTGTGAGTCCGGAGGGCGAACGCGAGGTACGCGAGTTGCACTCCGAGACCGGGCGCCGTCGTCCTCGGCGGCAGCCACAGCGCCGCTGAGGCCCGATCGGCGGTCATGTAGACCTCGCCCTTAGGCAGGTAGACGCTTTCGAGCTGCAAGCGGAAGAACGCACGCAGCCGCGCCGAGCGCCGCGTCTCGTCCGGAAAAAGGTACGAGGAGACCGGGTCGGCAAAAAACGCGCGAGTGAGCGTCTCGGTGAGCGGCTCGATATCCCCCTGACCTGCCCGTACGATCTCCGTCAAGTCGCCGAACCTTACCGGCACTCGCGCCGGAACGCGGGCTTGGCGAGGAATGTCCGACCCGAGGGAGGCGTTGCGCTTGTCATGACCACAAGGGAATTCACCGTCAATTTCGACTACCGCTGCCCCTTCGCGCGCAACGCTCACGAGCACGTACTCACGGCCCTTGAGGCCGGAGCCGACTACCGGGTACGGTTCCTACCGTTCTCGCTCAGCCAGGCCCACGTCGAAGAGGGTGGCACGCCGGTCTGGGACGACCCCGCTGAGCGCCCGAACCTGCTCGCCGTTGCGGCGGGGATTGCCGTCCGCGACCGGATGCCGGCCGAGTTCCCGGCCGCGCATCGCTCGCTGTTCGCTGCTCGACATGATGAGTCGGGAGACCTCCGTGAAGAGTCGGTGGTCGGCAAGGCGCTCGAGCGCGTCGGCGTCGACGTTGATGCCGTCTTCGCGGATCTCGCCGCGGGTTGGCCGTACGAGCGCTTCCGTGCCGAGCACGAGGAGTCAGTGAACCGATACTCGGTGTTCGGCGTTCCGACCTTCGTCCTCGACGACAAGGCGGTCTTCGTGCGGCTGATGACGCGCCCTGACGGTAACGCTCAGCTCGCGACGGAAACGATCGACCGCGTCCTGGGTCTCATCGGGGACCACGCAGAACTCAACGAGCTGAAGTACACGACGATTCCCCGTTAGGGATTCAGTCGAGCGAGATCGGCTCGTCGTCGCCGACGCCCGTGCCGAGCGGCACGTCCGCAGCGACCGCGGAGACCTCTTTGCGGATCCGCTCGTCGATCTCGATCACGAGCTCGGTGTTCTCGCGCAGGAACAGCTTCGCGTTCTCCCGCCCTTGGCCGAGTTGCTCGCCCTCGTAGGTGTACCAAGCGCCAGACTTTTTCACGATCTCCAAATCGACGGCGACGTCGAGGATCGAGCCCTCGCGGCTGATGCCCTGTCCATACATGATGTCAAACTCGGCGGAGCGGAAAGGAGCCGAAACCTTGTTCTTCACCACCTTCACCCGCGTCCTGTTGCCGACGATCTCCGTCCCGTCTTTGATCGACTCGACGCGTCGGATATCGAGACGAACCGACGAGTAGAACTTCAGCGCCCGTCCGCCAGGCGTCACCTCGGGTGATCCGTAGATCACGCCGATCTTTTCTCGCAATTGGTTGATGAACAGAGCGATCGTGTTCGACTTGCTCAGCGTCCCCGTGAGCTTGCGCAGCGCCTGGGACATGAGCCGCGCCTGCAGACCGACATGGGAATCCCCCATCTCGCCTTCGATCTCGGCGCGCGGGGTGAGCGCCGCGACGGAGTCGATCACGACCACGTCGATCGCACCCGAGCGGATGAGCATCTCGGCGATCTCGAGCGCCTGCTCGCCGGTGTCGGGCTGAGAGATCAGCAACTCATCGACGTCGACACCGATCACCTTCGCGTATACCGGGTCGAGCGCGTGCTCGGCGTCGATGTAGGCGCAGATCCCGCCGTTGCGTTGCGCCTCGGCGACGACGTGGAGGGCAAGGGTCGACTTGCCCGAGGACTCCGGACCGAACAGCTCGACGATCCTGCCCCGCGGCAGGCCGCCGATGCCGAGCGCGAGGTCAAGCGACATCGCCCCGGTTGAGATCGCTTCGATGCCAAGCGTGAGGCTTTCGCCCATGCGCATCACGGCGCCCTTGCCGAACTGCTTTTCGATCTGCCCGAGGGCTACGTCGAGTGCCTTGTCCCGCTCCATCGCCTCTTTCCTCCCGCCTGATCTCGAACGTCCGTCGAGCGGACCGCAACGGTACGACGCCGCTGTATCGCTGGATCTGGTCCTGTCGTCACCGAGGCCACTGACTTGCATCAGTGTAGTTACGAACACATGTTCGGTGGTGGATCTCACGGCGACGAGTCGTTGGTTAAACCAGCATCCGACAACCCCCGTTGACTTCGACAACCCGGGTTGTCATGATCAGGGCATGACAACGAACAGCAGTGCTCACGAAGAGACCTTCCGCCACCTGAGGGAGGTCCGAGCCAAAGCGATGGAGCACTATTTGCTGGCACAGCAGTTCCACACGGAGCGGCGGGAGTTGATCCGCGGCCTCATCAAAGACGGTGTGAGTCAAGCCGAAATTGCGCGAGAAATGGGCGTGACTCGCCAGGCCATTCAAAAAATGCTCGCTTGAGCTGTTTTGTCCGCGCTCACATCGCCGATCTCACCGCCGCCGCGGCTCCCGAGGTGACGGGCGACCTCGGCTCAGAACCGAAGCGACGCGTTGCGCGCTAATCGGTTGCTCAACCGCCGCTTTCCATTCGGCGGCGCAACTTGTCGAGAGCGCTGATCGCCCCGAGCTCACGGATGCGCTTGCGCGTGCCAAAGAGCTCGAGCGGCTCGGCGATCGAACCGCCGGTCGAGAACGCGATGCCGACGAACGCCGTGCCTGGTGGATGGCCCTCTTGGGAATCCGGGCCGGCCACGCCCGTCGTCGCGACGGCGACGTCTGCTTCGAAGAGCGCGAGCGCCCCCTCCGCCATCTGGGCGGCCGCCTGTTCGTTGACGACGGACTCCGAAGCGATGCCGAGGATCTTTCGCTTCGTGTCACTGGCATAAGCGACGACTGCGCCCCTGAACCAGCGGCTCGCGCCGGGCACCGCGACGATCCGTGACGCGATCAGCCCTCCGGTGAAGGACTCAGCCAACGCGAGTTGTCGACCACTCGCGAGCAACAGCGAACCGACGCGCGCCTCGATCGTCTCGTCATCGATCCCGAAGACGGCGTCGCCGACGATCGCGGTGATCGCTTCCTCCTCTCGATCGAGCAGGGCCGCCGCCGTCTCTCCGTCCGAAGCCTTCACCGTCACCCGGACCTGCACGCCCTCGACGCCGCGGGCGAGGAAGGCGATCGTCGGTGCTCCTTTCCCCATCCTGTCGAGGGCGTCGATTCGCTCGCCGAGCAGTTCGCCGAGGCGCGACTCCCCGATCCCCCAGGTCTTGATCACCCGGCTCGCGATGACGGCGTGCTCGTCGCTTCGCGACAAGAGATCGGGGAGCACCGCGCGCGTCGTCATCTCTTCCAACTCGTCGGGCACACCCGGTAGCGCGTAGATCACCTTGTCGTCGACTGGACAGATCAAACCGGGCGCGGAGCCAAGCCGCTGCTCGATGATGCGGGCACCGACGGGTACGAAGCCCTGCCGCCGGTTGCTCGGCGACATGACGCGGCCGCGGCGCGCGAACGCCCGCTCGACGAGCGCCATCGCCGTTTCGTCCTCGACGAG
>JBAVUF010000310.1:0-9190 GCA_049696635.1 Acidimicrobiales bacterium
GCGTTGGAGCTCGACGCGGTGGCGATCGTCGCCTGCACGCGTTCGGGCGCGACGGCGCGTGCCATCTCGCGATTCCGTCCGAAGATGCCGATCGTCGCGGTGACGACGACCGAACACGTCCGTCGTCAGCTCGCCGTGAGCTGGGGCGTCGAAGCGACGGTCGCCGCGGAAACCGAGACGACCGACGATGTGATCCACCAGGGTGTCGCCGCGGCGGTTGCGATCGGCGCGGCGAAAAAGGGAGACATCGTCGTCGCCCTGGCGGGCTCGCCACTCGCCGAGGTCTCGGTTGCCGACACCCTGCAGGTGATCCGCGTCTCTTGAGTTCGCGCGCCAGCAAGGTGGCGCAAGCCCTCTGAAAGTGCGGTTTGACGCCTCTTTCCGTGTGACCTTGGACCCTTGTTCGTGCCGATTCTCGGGCGGACACTGGATCTGACGATGCGAAATCGACGACTCAGCACTCGCACTGACGAGGCGGGGACGTGTGCCGTCTCCATTCGCGAAAAGGAGTAGCGATGGACGGGTTCAAGTATGTGCAGTTCTTCGAGGAGTTCGGCATTGGCGACGTCGCCTCGGTCGGCGGCAAGAACGCGTCGCTCGGCGAGATGTACCAGCAGCTCTCGGACGCCGGCGTGCGCGTGCCGCACGGCTTCGCGATCACGGCCGACGCGTACCGCCACATGCTCGACGAGGCGGACGCCTGGAGGCCTTTGCGGCTCGCGCTCGACGGTCTCAATCCTTCCGACGTGTCCGATCTCGCCCGACGAGCCCAGCGGGCGCGCGACATCGTCTACGGCGCGGGGATCCCGAAGGACCTCGCCGACGAGATCATCGAGGCGTACCGGAGGCTCCAGGTCGAGTACGGCGAGGACCTGAGCGTCGCCGTCCGGTCGTCGGCGACGGCAGAGGACCTGCCGACCGCGAGCTTCGCCGGCCAGCAGGAGACGTTTTTGAACATCAGGGGCGAAGACCACCTGCTTGACGCGTGCCGGAGGTGCTTCGCGAGCATGTTCACCGACCGGGCGATCCACTACCGGGTCGACCAGGGCTTCGACCACTTCAAGGTCGCGCTTTCGATCGGCGTGATGAAGATGGTGCGTTCGGACCTCGCCGCGTCGGGGGTGATCTTCTCGCTCGACACGGAGTCCGGTTTCCGCGACGTCGTCTTCGTCACGGGTGCGTACGGGCTCGGGGAGAACGTCGTCCAGGGCGCCGTCGATCCCGACGAGTTCTACGTGCACAAGCCGACCTTCGAGCAGGGCTACCGCGCGGTGTTGCGGCGGGTGCTCGGCGACAAGGCGGTGAAGATGGTCTTTTCCGAGGGCGGCGCGAAACAGACGACGCGCAACATCCCGACGCCGCGCTCTGATCGTGAGCGCTTCTGCATCACCGACGAGGACGTGTTGGAACTCGCTCAGTGCGCGATCGCGATCGAGAAGCACTACGACACGCCGATGGACATCGAGTGGGCAAAGGACGGGCTCGACAACACCGTCTACATCGTCCAAGCACGACCAGAGACCGTCGCGTCACAAAAGCGCGCCACGTTGCTCGAGACCTACGTCCTCGATGGGGCGGGCCAGGTCCTCAGCGAAGGTCGCTCGGTCGGCCAGAAGATCGCGTCGGGAACGGCGCGGGTGATCCCCGATGTCGCGCACCTGAGCGACTTCCGGCCTGGTGAGGTGCTCGTCTCGGACACGACGACGCCCGATTGGGAGCCGGTGATGAAGAACGCGGCGGCGATCGTCACGAATCGTGGCGGGCGCACCTGCCACGCGGCGATCATCGCCCGCGAGCTCGGCATCCCGGCAGTCGTCGGATGCGGCGACGCCACGACGGTGCTCGCCGCAGCCGGCCCCGTCACCGTGTCGTGCGCGGAGGGCGACACTGGTCGCGTCTATCGCGGCGAAGTCGCCTTCCACGTCGAAAAGACCGACGTCGAAGGACTGCCGAAGCCGAAGACGAAGATCATGATCAACCTCGGCAATCCTGATCTCGCGTTCACGACGTCGTTCCTGCCGAACGACGGGGTCGGTCTCGCGCGTATGGAGTTCATCGTTTCGGAATCGATCCGGGCGCACCCACTCGCGCTGTTGCACCCGGACAAAGTGACCGATCCCGACGCGCGGGCCGCGCTCGAGAAGCTCATCTGGTGCTACCCCGACGGCGCGACGTTCTTCGTCGAGCGCCTTTCCGAGGGCATCGGCACGATCGCCGCGGCCTTCTGGCCAAAGCCCGTCGTCGTGCGGATGTCGGACTTCAAGACGAACGAGTACGCGAGCCTTCTCGGCGGCGCTCCCTTCGAGCCTGAAGAGGACAACCCGATGCTCGGCTGGCGCGGCGCGTCGCGCTACGCGCACCCGGATTACGTCGAGGGCTTCGAACTCGAGTGCAAGGCGATGAAGCGGGTCCGCGAAGAGATGGGACTCACCAACGTCGTCTTGATGATCCCCTTCGTCCGACGCGTCGAAGAGGCCAAGCAGGTCCTCGACAAGATGGCGGAGTTCGGTCTGCGCCGAGGTGAGAACGGCCTCGAGGTCTACGCGATGTGCGAGATCCCGAACAACGTCTTGCTGATCGACGAGTTCTCGAAGCTCTTCGACGGCTTTTCGATCGGGTCGAACGACCTCACCCAGCTGACTCTCGGCGTCGACCGCGACTCGTCGATGGTCGCGTTCGACTACGACGAGCGCGACCCGGGCGTAAAGGCGATGCTGAAGCTCGCGGTCGAGGGATGCAAAAGGAACAACATCCACTCGGGGCTTTGCGGCCAGGCGCCGTCCGACTACCCCGAGATGGCCGAGTACCTGGTCGAGATCGGCATCGATTCGATGAGCCTCAATCCCGACACGGTGCTGAAGACGACGCAGCGCGTCCTTCACTTGGAGGCAAAGCTCGCCGTGAAGTAGTCACCGGGTCTTCCGATCACCGATCGGAAGTGGGGGAGCGGCGGCCCGGGTACATGGTGCCCGGGCCGACCGTGCCGCGAAGGCGGACGTTTACATCCTTCGAGCCGCGAGTGCATGCTGAGGGCCGGATGACCGACGAAACGGCCCGGACGACGGACCCGGTGGCAATTGTCGAGGCCTTCGGGAAGGCGTGGAGCGACCACGACCTCGACGCCGTGTTGGCGCTCGTTACCGAAGACTGCGTCTTCGATGCCACCGGACCCGCGCCCGACGGCCTCGTTCACATTGGGGCCGTCGCGATTCGGGCTGCTTGGCTTCCGATCTTCGACGACACAGCGTCGCGTTTTGAGGCCGAAGAGACCATCGCGTGCGGCGACCGAGTCATTCAACTCTGGCGATACAGCTGGGAGGGTGGTCACATCCGTGGCGTCGATATCTTCAAGGTCCGCGGCGGAAAGGTCGCTGAGAAGCGGTCCTACGTGAAGGGCTGACGCACTGACCGACGCTCGTCTTCGAAACCGGCATCGGGCTGCTCGGTACGCTCTTTCGCAACAACGGGGGTACGTCCGTGCGCTGTTCGAACTGCGGAGCTGAAGCCAGCTCATCTGCCCGCTTTTGCGGAAGTTGTGGATTCTCAATGCTGCTGAGCTGCACGGCCTGCGGGGCGCCGGTTGACGCCGGGCAACGGTTTTGCGAGCAGTGCGGAGCACCCGTTTTGTCGACGCCAATCCGGGCGGCCGTGCAGGGCAGAGAGCCCGAACAGCCAGCTCCGGGTCCGGCTCTCGCCGAGCGCAGGCTCGTCTCGGTTCTGTTCGCCGACCTCGTCGGGTTCACGAGTCTTTCTGAGACGAGAGACGCCGAGGAAGTTCGCGACCTTCTCATGCGCTTCGCCGAGGTGTGCAGGGCTGTCGTCGAGCGGTACGGGGGCTTCGTCGACAACTTCATCGGCGACGCCGTATTCGCGGTTTGGGGCGCGACGATCGCCCACGAGGACGACGCCGAGCGAGCGGTTCGCTGCGGACTCGAACTCATCGAGGCGATCTCGGTCCTCGGCGGCGAGGTGAACGCCCCCGGACTCGCGGCGCGTGCCGGCGTGATGACGGGAGAGGCGGCGATCAACCGTGGTGGCATGGGCGAGCGAATGGTCGCCGGCGACCTCGTCAATACCGCCTCCCGGTTGCAGAACCTGGCCGAGCCGCGATCGGTCCTCGTCGGCGAGGGTACGTACACGTCGACGAACCACGCCGTCGCGTACCTCGACGCCGGTGAACTCGTCCTGAAAGGCAAGGAGGAGACCGTCCACGCTTTCCGCGCACTGCGCGTCGTGGCGCAACGCCAAGGCGTCGGACGGCCGAGAGGAATCGAGGCGCCGTTCGTCGGACGCGTCGAGGAGCTGCGATCTCTGAAGGACGCGCTCGACGGCGTCGGTCGGGACCGACGTGCGCGACTCGTCTCGGTAACGGGGATCCCCGGCATCGGAAAGAGTCGCCTCGCGTGGGAATTCCAGAAATACGTCGACGGGCTGATCGAAACGATCTACTGGCATCACGGCCGCAGCCCCGCCTACGGGGAGGGGATCAGCTTCTGGGCCCTCGCCGAGATGATCCGGATGCGGGCGGGAATCACCGAAGACGAGGAGCATGCCTCCTCAAAAAAGAAACTGGCCGATTCGGTGGCAGAGTTCGTCGCCGATCACGACGAGCGGTCCTGGATCGAAGCGCGCCTCGCCCACCTCCTTGGACTTTCCGCCTCGCCTCTAGGAGCGCGCGAGGAAACGTTCTCTGCCTGGCGGACCTTCTTTGAGCGCATCTCCGAACGCGCGCCTGTCGTCATGGTTTTCGAAGATCTTCAGTGGGCCGATTCCGGGCTGATCGACTTCATCGAGTTCGTACTCGAGTGGTCAAAGAACCATCCCATCCTCGTCGTCGCGCTCGCCCGTCCCGAACTGTTCGAGCGTCGTCCGAACTGGGGGGCCGGGCAGCGCAGCTTCACGTCGCTCCACCTCGAGTCGCTCGACAACGAGGCGATGGGCGAACTCCTCAAAGGGATGATCGAGGACATCCCGAGCTCGTTGGCTTCTGCGATCCTCGAGCGAGCCGAGGGCGTGCCGCTCTACGCGGTGGAAATCGTCCGAATGCTGTCCGGTAACGGCCTGCTCAGCGAACGCAACGGCATTTATGAGGTGACGGGCGAGCTCACCGACCTCGAGGTGCCAGGCAGCTTGCACGCTCTGATCGCTTCGCGCCTCGACTCGCTGCCAGACGGCGAGCGGGCGCTCATTCAAGATGCGGCGGTACTCGGCAAGAGCTTCAGCACGGGCGCGCTGACCGCGCTGACGGCGCGGTCAAAAGAAGAGCTCGAAGCTGAACTCCGCGATCTCGCGCGAAAGGAATTCCTTTCTGTCGATATCGATCCACGTTCGCCTGAGCGCGGCCAATACGGCTTTTTGCAAAGCGTGATCCGTGAAGTCGCCTACTCGACGCTCTCGCGAAAGGACCGGCGAGAAAAGCACCTCGCGGCGGCCACGTATTACGAGTCGCTCGCGGACGCTGAACTCGCCGGGGTCGTCGCCGCCCACTACCTCGAGGCGCATCGGGCGTCCCCCGAGGGGCACGAACGAGATGAGCTCGGTTCGCGCGCTCGGGAATCGCTCGCCGGCGCCGCCGAACGGGCGATCTCACTCGGGGATCCGGAACAGGCGCGCTCGTACCTCGAGCAGGCACTGGAGATCTCCTCGAGCTCTCGCGAGCGTGCCGAACTCGCACTGCTTGCCGGGAATGCGGCGCAGCTTTGTGGCGCATCCGATCGCGCGCTTGAGCTGTTTGAACGGGCGCGCGGTGACTTCGAGAGTACGGGAGACTCCGACAACGCCGGGCGCGCCGTTGCACGCGCGGCGATAACCGTCATCCACATGGGCGGGCAATTCGATGAGGCACGGCAACGCGCCGAGCACACGTACGAATCTCTCGGCGCCGACGGTGATCCGCGTGTACGTGCCGAGCTCGCACAAACGATCGCGGAACTCGAGGCGATGAGCGGCGACCAGCGCCACGCGCACGAGTGGGCCGAACGCGCACTTGAAATTGTCGACAAAATCGACGCCCCGGAGACCTTCCTTGACGCCCTCCAAGCGAAGGCGCATTCGCTGTTCGCGATGGGGCGCCACAAGGAAGCGCTCATTTTGTATCGAGGCGGTGCCGGGATCGCAGAGACGACGGGGCTACTCGTCCAGCTTGCGGATTACCTCACCTCGCTCAGCGTCACCGCGACCGAACTACGCGAGTCATTGGATGCCGCGCATCGGGCGGTGACCGTGGCGCGTCGTGGCGGAGCCCGTCAACTCGAGACGATCAACCTGCTCAACGTGGTCGAGTTCTCGCTGCTGCTCGGAGAATGGGAAACCGCGCGATCGGCGATCGCCGACGTCGACGCCCTCCATCTCGGCGCCGAGAACCTCAGTCAGATTCACTATCGAGAGTTCGCCAGGGCGTTGCTCGAGGGGCTTACCGGCGACATCGACAAAGCGATGCGCGATCTCGAGCGGCTCGGACAAGAGGTGGAATCTGAGGCGTTCATCCACTCGCGCGCCACCTACCTTTGGTACCGCGCGCTCCTGCGCCTCATTACCGGCGACTTCGAATCAGCGCATGCCGATGCTGTAGCAGCGGTCGCGATCGACCCCGCCGGTATAAATGCTCCCTCTGCGCTGCAGATCCAGGCGCGATCGGCGCTCTGGCTACGCGACGAGCAGCGAGCCGCCGCGGCGCTCGCGGCAATTCGTCCTTTCCAGGGGCGTCGGATGGTGGCGCTTCGCCAGACTGTCGAAGCCGGAATCGTGGCGTTGCGTCGCGACCTCGAGCAGTCGGTATCCACGTACGCCGATGCGACGCGAGCTTGGCGGGAACTCGAATCGCCACTCGATCTCGCCCTCTGCCAGCTCGACATGGCCTTCCTGCTCGACGCGCGGCCAGAGGCGGCGGAAGCTGCGGCGGTGGCGCGAGAGGCGATCGAGTCGCTCGGCGTCACGCCGTTGCTCGACCGACTCGCGGACAGCGACCCTACATCGCGCGTCCCGTCGGTTTCCTAAACCCAGCGTGCTCGCTCGACGCCCGGCTAGTGGGCAACTCGTCCGGCTTGCAGTTGCGGTAGTCGGGATCCGGATCCTTGTGAAAGCGAACCGCTTTGATTGTCGTGTGGCCTTCGAGGATCGCCTTCGCGACGCGGTGCATCCCGTCCATCACGCGCCCGTCTGATCCGAGGATGATCGGATAGGCGAGATCGACGTCGCTGATCCTGTGCGCGTGTTCGACGACGCCGCGGACGGCGGGTTCGTCACCCGACGAGTCGAACCAGTAGTCGATGTCGATCGCGCCGATCTTGGCGACCTCGACCTCCTCGACGGGGAGGTCCACGCTGAGCGCGATCAATCGTTCGACGTCCCAGGCATCGATGCCGCTTTCGCCCGGCCAGATCGAGTAATGGCTGCGCCGCGTCGGGTCTCTCGCCTCTCCCGCGTTGTCCGATCGTTCGGTCATGCCGTGTCCAGCGCGGCGTTGCGTCGCGGGTTCCGCTGTCGGGGCAACACCGCTACCCCGCCGGCACCGTCTTCGATGACACGCAGCTCGGCGCCGTAGTGACGGGCGAGGACGCGTTCGGTGAGGACTTCGCGAATCGGGCCGGCCGCGAGGAGGCGGCCCCTGGCGAGAAGCGCCAGCCGGTCAGCGAAATGACCGGCGAGAGTGAGGTCATGCATCGACGCGATAACCGTGAGGTCGCGTTCTGAGCGCAAGGTGTCGACGAGCTCGAGCACCTTTTGTCCGTGGCCCATGTCGAGCGCCGCCGTCGGTTCGTCCAACAACAACAGCTGCGCCTGCTGGGCTAGCGCCCGGGCTAACACCGCGCGTTGCACCTCGCCGCCCGACAACGATGCGAGCGGCCGGCGCGAAAACTCGTCCAGTTCCAATCGTTCGATCACTTCAGAGGCGACAACCCGGTCGTGATGACTCTCCCAACCGAAGAACGAGATGTGCGGGGTCCGCCCGAGCAGCACATACTCGGAGACCGTCATCTGAGCCGGGAGCACCGGGCGCTGCGGCACGTAGGCGACGGTGCGCGCAACGCTACGGCGGTGGGCTGAAGACAAGCTGTCGCCGTCGAAGGTGATCGTTCCGTCGAACGCGACGAGCCCGGCGATGGATCGTAAAAGCGTCGTCTTTCCGCTGCCGTTCGGCCCGATCAGTCCGAGCCAGCTTCCGTCGGCGACATCGATCGAGACTCCAGAAAGCGCCGCGGTGCCGTCGTAGTTGACGGCGAGGTCGAAGATCGCGATGTTCATGTAGCGCGTCTCGACTGCCGGAGCACGAGGAGGAAAAACGGCGCGCCAACGAACGCCGTGACGACGCCCAGCGGGACTTCTCCGGGGGAGATCGCTGTGCGGGCGACGAGGTCGGCGAGGATCAGGAACGCCGCACCGACGAAGATCGAAAGCGGCAGGATTCGTCGGTAGCTCGGTCCGACGAGGAGTCGGATGGTGTGCGGCACGATGATGCCGACGAAGCCGACGAGTCCGCTCACCGCGACCACGGCCGCGGTGGCGAGCGTCGCCGCGACGACGATGAGGGCCCGGACGCGTGTCGCCCGCACCCCGAGGCTGTCGGCCTCCTCGTCGCCGACCGCCATCACGTCGAGCAACCGTCGAGACGCGAGCAGCACGACGCCGCACACGGCGACATACGGGAGGACGAGCAGCACCTCCTGCCAGTCCGCGCCGCCGAGTCCGCCCAAGATCCACGAGTACACCTCGAGCAGGGTCTTCGTATTGCGTTGCTGTTCATAGGTCTGGATCGCCGTAAGGAACGAGCCCACCGCGACGCCGGCGAGGATCAGGCTCGTCGTCGTCCGCAATCGCTGGCCGGAGCGCCCGAGCACGTAGGTGAGACCTACCGAGACGATCGCGCCCGAAAACGCGGCGAGCGGGACGGGATTGATCGCCCACGAACTCGGGTCGTGCACGACCGCCACCGCGAGCGTCGCGCCGAGCCCCGCGCCCGCCGCGACGCCGAGCAGATATGGATCGGCGAGCGGATTCTGGAAGACGCCTTGGTACGAAGCGCCCGCGATCGCGAGCGTCGCCCCGACGAGCGCCGCGAGGACGACTCGCGGTGCGCGCAGCTGCCAGACGATGCCGGTGTCGAGCGCCGAGACGTGCGGGTGCACGCCGACGAGGAGTTTGCCGGCGAGGACCTCAAATACCGTCGCCGGTGAGAGGTCAGCAGGTCCGA
>JBAVUF010000311.1:0-8828 GCA_049696635.1 Acidimicrobiales bacterium
CGCCGGGTAACTCTCGGCAACTCGAAGAGAAACGATCGCCCGAGTCGCTAAGGCCTCGCTTCACGAATGATTGATTCGTGCCATTCATGCGACGACCTCCATACGCGCGCGAATCCGCCTCCGACAAGGTCTTTTGGCGCGCCCCTTCCGCCCGGGACCGGCGGCGACGCACGACCCGGCGGGAGTCCTGGTGTCGCTATCCGGCTTCGGTAAAGCGCCCGGCGAGGAAGGCGTCGAGATCCTCCTCGCGCACGCGGTAGGACTTGCCGACCCGGACGGCCGGCAACTGACCCGCGTTGATCAGTCGATACACCGTCATGTTCGAGACGCGCAGCACCTGCGACACCTCACCGACCGTGAGGAAGTTCGACCTCGTGTATTGGACAGACAGCTTCACCACTCCTCTCCGCTGACGCGACTGTAGGCCAGCGGGGTTCGTGGGGAAAGTGGGGATGACGTGCTCGCCGAGCAACAACCGCTCTTGAGCTGGTCGTCCGCGCTGACGCCGTACAAATTAGGAGGCGACTATTTGCACTCGACGAGCGAACGGGCGGTGAGGTCCTGGTAGATGCGGCGCAGTCGCGCGGCAGCGATGGGCCAGGTGTACGAGCGCGCGCGACTCGCCGCCGCCTCCCCGAAGCAGAGGCGCAGATCGGCGTCGACGAGCAGTCGCTCGACGTAGCGGGCGAAACGTTCCGGGTCACGACCGTCGATGAGAAAGCCGGTCGATTGGTGCTCGACGAGCGTCGTCAACCCACCGACCGCCGAGGCGACGACTGGGATGCCGCACGCCGCGGCTTCGAGGGCGACTAGGCCGAACGACTCCGACCGGCTCGGGACGACGCACACGTCGGAAGCCCGATAGAAGGTCGACAGCCGTTCGTGCGGTTGTGGCGCGACGAAGACGACACGGTCGGCGATGCCGAGGTCAGCGGCCTGCTTGTGCAACCCAACGAGTTCCTCTTCCCCACGCGGACCGCTCGGTCCGCCCACGACGACGAGGCGCGTCTCGGCGACCCCGCGACCGGTGATGCTGGCCACGACCTCGAGCGCGACGTCGGCGGCCTTCAGTGGCTGCAGCCGCCCGACGAAGAGCACGATCCGGTCGTCGGTCGGAAACGCGAGCGCCCGGCGGGCCTGGGCTTGGTCTCCAGGCGAGAAGAACGCGTGATCGACCCCGGGAGCGACGATCTCGACTCGGGCCGGATCGGCGTCGTACAGCTCGACGAGCTGTACGACTTCGACGGCGCAGGAGGCCAAGACCGCATCGGAGCACCCGATGACCTGCGCCTCGGCGCGCGCACGCCGCTGCGGGTCGGAGAGATCGACCTCCTCTGGGCTCGTCTCGGCCTTCACCCGATCGAGCGTGTGGAACGTCGAGACAAGTGGGATCGAAAGCTCGTGCTTCAGCGCGTGTCCGGCGATTCCCGAGAGCCAGTAGTTGGCGTGGATCACGTCTGGTCGCGGCACGCCGACCGCTTCCATGGCGTCGATGCGCGCCGCCACCGCGTCGGCGAACTTGGAGGTGAACTCAAAGAGCGCACTCTTTTCGATCGGTTCACGTGGCCCCGCTTCGACGTGGTGGACGGTCAATCCCGGTTCGACCTCGACGATCGGGGCGACTGCTCCCGAATCGGCGCGCGTATAGACGTCACAGGCGATGCCGGCCCGGGCAAGGGAGGAAGAGAGCTCGCGTACGTACACGTTCATTCCGCCCCCGTCGCCCGTTCCCGGCTGGGCGAGCGGCGAGGTGTGCATCGACAACACGGCGAGCCGTTGCATTCCGGCGAGGTTATCGGCGTGACCTCGTGCTTTCGGCGCCGGCCTCAGCGGACGCGCCCCGAACGGCTCTGCGGCGCGTACCGGTACCAAACGACGCCTAAGACGTCTGCGTACGCAACGAGCCCGAAATCCTTGCTGTCCCGGCTAGCGCCAGGGTTATCGCCGACGACTTCGATGCCTTCGCGGCGCGCCGCGGCGACGCGTTTCACGACGAGGCGGCGGCGCGCCTGCGGATCCGAAAAGACGACGAGCTCACCTTGACGGGGCCTCTTCGTCCGTCGGACGAGGACGTGATCACCGGGTTCGAGCGTCGGGAGCATGCTCGGCCCGGAGATCGCGACTCGTGCGGGAACGCGGAGCCACCGCGCGATCGCCGCCGCCGGCCGCGGCCGAATGTTGTGCTCTTCGACCTCCTCGCTAAGGTGTGAATCGGCGCGCGCAACGACTTCTTCCGCCCAGTCGAGCGCGCGACGCACTTGGAGCGACCGAAGGAGCCGTGCAATGACCCTCACGTCACGTCTGCTCGCCTTCACCGACCGGGCTTCCTCGCCCCGTACGGCACACGCACACTGCGACCTGCCCTGCGGCGTCTACGACCCCGCCCAGGCACGCATCGAAGCCGAGGCCGTAAAGGCCTGCATGGAGAAGTTCAATGCGTCCGATGACCCGGTCTTCCGCGAGCGCGCGATCTTCATCAAAGAAGAGCGAGCCGAACTCGTCAAGCACCATCTCTGGGTGCTGTGGACCGACTACTTCAAGCCGGAGCACGCCGAGCTGTTCCCCCAGCTTCATGAGCTGTTCTGGACGACGACGAAGACCGCCGGCGAGTCAAAGAAAACGACCGACACCGCCGTCGCCGACCGGCTGTTGGGCGGGATCGCCGAGATCGACCGGATCTTCAAGGAGACGAAGAAAGCCTGAGAATCGACCTCGCGGCCGCGGTTTGGGCTTCAGTCCGCGGAAGCGTGCTCCGCGCAACGTGTCTCACCGGACGACGAGCCTTCGTGGTTCGCATCGGCGGGCGCACCGCAGACGTCGCAGCGCGGCTCGTCACCGAATCCGAAGCGGTTGATCGCGATCTCGATCTCGCGCAGTTCTGCCTCGGCGCGTTCGAGCATCGACTGAGCCTCGGCGAGCGCGTGGTCGGTGTTCGCGATCGCCTGCGATCGGATCTGGCTCCCATCAACATTTCCGTCCATCGCGACCTCCACAACTCGTTGGCGTCGCGATGACGCCGAGTCGAAACGGTGTGCAACGCGCAGCGTATCGACGGGGTTGCGCGAACTGGCGGATACCAGCGATCTTGTCTGAGACTCTCGCAGGGATGGAAACGTGATGACCGAGAACGCGTCGGTCGATCGGGTGCTGCTCGTCGCCGCCCACCCCGACGACGCCGAATTCGGCGCGGGCGGAACGGTCTCGGTCTGGACCGACGCCGGAATCGAGGTCGCCTATCTCGTCGTTACCGACGGCGATGCGGGTTCGCCTGATCCGACGGTCGATCGCCGGGCTCTCGCCGCGCTCCGTCGCGACGAGCAGACGGCGGCGGCCAAGACCCTCGGCGTCGATCGCGTCGATTTCCTCGGATACCCCGACGGACAGGTCGAGACGACGCGGGAGCTCCGGCGCGACATCAGCCGGGCGATCCGGCTCTTCCGTCCCGATCGAGTCGTCTGCCCGTCCCCCGAGCGCCGATGGGACTTTCTCCCCGCGAGTCATCCAGACCACCTTGTGACCGGAGAAGCCGCCGTTCGCGCGGTATACCCCGACGCGCGCAACTGGTTCGCGCATCCCGAGCTGCTCGAGGAGGGTCTCGAGCCCTTCACGGTGCGTGAACTTTGGGTCGTCGGCCACCCTGATCCGAACGTCGCGGTCGACGTCACCGACGCGTTCGCGCGCAAGATCGCCGCGTTGAGGTGCCACGCGAGCCAGGTCGGCGGCGTGGACGATCTCCCAGGTAACCTCCGCGCTCGACTCGAGCGAAACGCGAGCGAGATGGGACTCAAAGATGGACGGCTCGCCGAGACCTTCCGTGTCGTCGTCGCCCGCTGAACTCCGAACAGACGGGTCGAACTCGCAGCCTGAAACCGTGCACCCCGACGAAGTGCGGCCGAAGTCGAAGTTCTGGACGCCACGGGCGATCAGCGTTCACGTCGCCCTTGCGATCTCTTTTCCCGGATTCCTCGCGTTCGGTTGGTGGCAGCTGCACCGCGCTCTCGGTGGCAACGAGTTGAGCTGGGCCTACACGTTCGAATGGCCCTTCTTCGCTTGTTACGCGGTCTACATCTGGTGGCGGATCATCCACGACGAGGAAACGCCGACCCTCGCCGTCGCCCGGCGGGCGCCCTCGTTCATCGGACACCTCAGCCGGCGGTGGCGCCGGCGAGACGACGTATCACAAGACGACGCGGACGACATCGCCCTTGCGGAATACAACGCCTACCTAGCCTCACTTCGCGCCTACGACGAAACGAAAAAAGACCTTCGGAGAACAACGCGGCAGAACGCGGGTATTGAGGCCTCAAAAGGCGCCGAAGCGGATCACCGAGGCGAAGCCGAACAGAAGCGAGTACACGGCAAAGGGCGCGAGCGTGCGCGTCTTGAAGTAGCGCGACAAGAAGATGATCGCAAAAATGGACGTCGCAGCGGCGGCGGCTGATCCGGCGAGCACCTGGTAGCGGATTCCGTCGCCATGCGAACCCAGCAGATCCGGAAGCTTCAGGATTCCCGCCGCGAGAATGACCGGCGTCGACAACAAGAACGCAAAGCGCATTGCGTTCTCGTTGTTCAATCCACGGAAGAGTCCACCGACCATCGCGACACCTTCGCGGCTGATCCCGGCGAGCAGCGCAAGCGCCTGGGACGCGCCGATGACCGCCGCCGAGACGAACCCGATGCGTGAGAGCTCGCTCTCTGTTGCTCGGTCGATCGGCACCATCCGCCGATCGCGAAACCGCTCGTGGCGAGTCGGTGTCGGCGGCGTCTCGGCTGCGTTCCGGTGTCGACGGTTCCATTCTCCCGCCCCGAGGATGAAGCCGTTCAACATGAGGAACACCGCAGCCGCGACCGGCTTTGCGAACAGCACCCGGAACTGGTGTTCCAACGCGACGCCGAGCGCCCCGACCGGGACGGTCGCGATGACGATCAGCCAGGCGAGACGCTCTTCGTCCGAGCTGATGCGGCGCCTGCCGACCGACCGGAACCAGCCGACGATCAGCCGGCCCCACTCACGCGCGTAGAAGCCAATTAGGACGATCGCCGTCGCGAGATGGAGGCCGACAACGAAGGCGAGGTACGGACTTTCAGCTTCGGACTCCTGTCGCACGAGAGTCGCCCACGTTCCACCGATCCACGACGGAATCAACACCGTATGGCCGAGGCTCGAAATCGGGAAGAGCTCGGTGATGCCCTGGATCAGCCCGATGATGACGGCCTGGAAAAAGTTCATGTGATAGATCGTGTGATGCACCGGGGTCCCTTCGCTCGGTCGAAATCAGAGCCTTTCGATCCGTCATCGGCCTCGAGGATCGTAGGCGGCGCGATGTGAAGAGGAAGGTGACGCGCCGGAACTCGGACATCGCGAATTCGAATCGCTTCGGATTTCTCTCAGAACACGTGGGTTCGAATGGCTACTGTCGAGCCGCCGTTCAAATGACTGGGAGGACCCATGCTTGATCCCAGATCGCTCGCCGTGGTGATCGCCCGCATCGACAAGCACCACGTGGCAGGGATCGTGGCCATCGTCGTCGGGGCGTTGCTCGCGATCGTCGGTGGGATCAGGCTCGCCACCCGCGCCACCCGGGCTGCCCTCGCCCCGATCGCGGGAGTCGTCATCCTTGTCCTCGGAATCCTGCTCTACCTACGAGCGATCTGATCGCGGTCAAGTCAGCGAGCACGCGGCACGATGTCCGATACGCGAGAATTAACGAGCCGCGTCTGACCACAAGGGGGATCCCGTGGGGGACAAATCGCCAAAACAGACGAACACGAAGAAGCCGGGGCGCACGCTCAAGGAAAAACGCGCCGCGAAGAAATCGAAGCAGGCAACGAAGTCGTCCTGAACCCGACAACCGCGGCGCCACGACCGGCCGCTCAGCGAGACCAGGTGGTGGTGTCCTGACGCGTCACCGATCACGCCTGCCCAACGCGGCAACTGTGGGCGCCAAGGCCCTCCGCTTCGAGTTCGACGAGATCGCCCGCTCTGAGATACGGCTGCCCCGGATCCCCGAGCGCGACGCCTGAGGGAGTTCCCGTGTTCACGATGTCGCCCGGCTCGAGCTCCATGAATTGGCTGATGTACCAGACGAGTTGGTCGACGGGAAAGATCATGTCGGCGGTCGAGGCGTTCTGACGTTCGATGCCGTTCACCGCAAGTCGCAGCTGAATCGACTGGGGATCGGGGATCGCATCCTTCGTGACGAGAAACGGCCCGAAGGGATTGAACGTCTCGCAGCTCTTGCCTTTCGTCCACTGCCCGCCCCGTTCAATTTGGAACTCGCGTTCGGACACGTCGTTCGAAATCGAGTAGCCGGCGATGACCGAAGCGGATTCCGCCCGAGAGTCGAGGTAGCGCGCCCGGGCGCCAATCACGACCGCAAGTTCGATCTCCCAGTCCGTCTTCTTCGAGTTCCGGGGAATGAGGATCTCGTCGTTCGGCCCGATGACCGCGTTCGGAGCCTTCAGAAAAAGGATCGGCTCGGCCGGTTCGCGTGCACGAGTCTCTTCCGCGTGCGCGCGGTAGTTCACGCCGACGCACACGATCTTGCCCGGTCGCGCGAGCGGTGGACCGATGCGTTCCCCGTCCAGCGAGACCCGCGGTAGTGCATCGCCGGCGAGAAGTCTCCGCGCCTCATCGAGCCTGCCTGACGACAAGAACATGGCGTCAAGATCGCAACCGAGCGACGAGAGATCTCGGACGTCGCCATTGTCGTCGAAACCGCACAGCCGTTCACTCCCCGAGGGGCCAACCCGCAAGAGGCGCATCCTTCCCTTCCTGTCCCCAGGGCTTCGCGATCGATGTTAAGTGCGAGGCTCCCATGTGAACCGACGAATCGCGAACAGGAGGCCCGCGAATCCCCACGCGGCAACGATGATGACGTCGCTCCAGTTGAACGCGGTTCCCAAGAAGCCTGCCTGCATTCCTCCGGCAAAGTGCCAGACCGGGAAAATTTTCGCGACCCAATGGATCCACGAGGGTGAGTTCTTCCCGAGCGGAATGAACACCCCAGACAAGAAGAGCAGCGGGAGGATCGTCGCGTTGATCACCGCTGGCGCAGCGTCTGCGTTCGGGACGATGGCAGTTATCGCGAGTCCGAGCGCCGAGAACGCCGCCGCGCCGACGACGAGCACCACGAGAAAACGCAAAAGCGTCATCCCCGTCGGGATGTCCGCCTGATAAAACGCCCGACCGAACGCCGCCGTGATGACGACCAACAAGATGGCGATCAACAGCGCGTGCACGACCTTCGCGCCGAGGTAAAAGCCGCTCGGCAAGGGTGTCCCCCGGGTGCGCTTCAAGATTCCGAGGTCGCGCTGGAACGTCATGTACGTCGCGATGTTCGTGTAGCACGCGGTGATCACGGCAAACGCTGCCATCGCCGCGACGTAATACGTCGACGAACTCACGGTCCGGCCCACGAGGTGGACCTTGAAGCTTCCCAACAGCGCCGTGAAAATGACGAGGAACATGAGCGGGAACGCGAACGTGAAGAACGCTGCGGCCGGGTTCCTCCAGAAGGATTTGTTCGTGTACCCGACCTGAGAAATGAAGAGGCGAACCTTCGTCATCTCCTCCTCCTCCGGGTCGGAGACTCAGTGGTCCTCTCGATCGACGTGGCCTCCCCGGTGAGTTTGAGGTAGACGTCTTCGAGACTCGGCCTCACGATGTCCAGCGCCTCCAGCTTGACTCCACGGTCGAGCGCCCATCCGCTCAATTCGTGGATCGCTTTCGTCAAGTCGCCCGGTTCGATCTCGAGCAAACCGTCGCCGACCGGTCGCGCGTCGAACGAAGCGGGGAGCTCGGCGCCGTCGGCAAGACGGAAGCGCACCGTTTCGATACTCGAATCACGACCGCCGATCGTCTCGGGCGTCCCCGTTGCGACGATCTTCCCCGCGGCGATGACCGCGACACGGTCGGCGAGGAACTGCGCCTCGTCCATGTAGTGCGTCGTAAGAAGGACCGTCTTTCCGAGTTGCGCGAGATGCTTCACGATTTCCCATGCCTCGCGACGTGCCGAGGGATCGAATCCCGTTGTCGGTTCATCGAGGAACAACAGATCCGGGTCGCCGACGAGCGCGATCGCCACATCGAGGCGACGCTGCTGACCGCCCGAAAGCTTCAGGACTCGGGAGCGGCGCTTTTCCTCCAAACCGACGAGGGAGATGGCTTCGTCGACCGGGCGCGGGTGGGGGTAAAAGCCCGCGTACATCGCCACCGTCTCTTCAACCGTCAGGTAGCGGTCAACCCCCGTCGATTGCAGGACAATGCCGATCCGGGGACGGATCTCGTTCGCGTGCCTCCCCGGATCGAATCCCAAGACGGAGACCTCGCCGGCGTCGCGGTTCCGGTAGCCCTCGAGGATCTCGACCGTCGTCGTCTTCCCAGCGCCGTTCGGACCGAGAAGGGCAAAGATCTCACCTCGATAGATATCGAGATCCACGCCGCGTACCGCCGGTGTTCCGTCGTACGACTTCTCGAGGCCGCGGACCGATACGGCAACTTCGTTCCGTCCGGCGTCAGGAGTAATGCTGTCCACGAGTCCTTCCACCATGTTGTCCGCTCGCGCCAAGCGAATTAAAAGCGCTGCGGGGATGGTGACACACGAGCAAGGCGGCATCTGAACATATGTGAGGCATCACCTATGCGAGTCCGCCACGGACGGCCCCGTTGGTTATCGGGCGTGGCCTCACACTCCACGTAGCTGGCGGGGGAGGGCTCGAACCTCCAACCTCCTGATCCAAAGTCAGGCGTTCTGCCGGTTGAACTACCCGCCAAGGGTTCGGGGGGCCGAGCCACCGCAAGTCCGGCATTCCGCGACCGCCCTTCG
>JBAVUF010000312.1:0-18452 GCA_049696635.1 Acidimicrobiales bacterium
CTGCGTCGAACGGGTCCTCGCCATGTCGACGCTTGGCGAGGACCAGCAGGAAGCCGTGCGCGGCCTCGTCACAGGAGGCGAACGCGTGGCGCTCCTCGTCGGACCGGCCGGTGCCGGCAAGTCACACGCCCTCGAGGCGGCGAAGCGATGCTGGTGCTCACAGAGCTTCGAACCAATCGGGCTCGCCCCCTCCGCGATGGCCGCGCAAGTGCTCCGCGACGAAGCTGGGCTCCGATCCGACACGCTCGCCAAGTTCCTCTACGACTACGAGCGCGGCCAGTCGAAGTTCATCATCGACCACCACAGTGTTCTGATCCTCGACGAGGCGGGGATGACGCGAAGCGACGATCTCGCGAAGCTCTTGGCGATCGTCGAACGACACGGCGCGAAGGCGGTGCTCGTCGGCGACCCGCAGCAGCTCGGCGCGGTCGGACCCGGTGGAATCTTCCGAACGCTCGCCGCCGACCACGGCGCTCGCGAGCTCGAAACCGTTCGCCGCTTCCACCACGCGTGGGAGGCCGCAGCGTCGCTCCATCTCCGCGACGGGAACGCCGCGATCCTCGACGCCTACGACCGTCATGGACGGATCGCCGGAGGGAGTCGCACCGAGATGATCGATCGCGCCTTCGAGGCGTGGCGCACGGCGTTCGGGGAAGGCGAGTACCTCTTGCTGATGGCGGGTGACAACGCGACCGCCGACGAACTCGCGAGGCGTTGTCGCGCCGAACTCGTCGCACAGGGTTTTGTTGGCAACGACAATCAACCCATCGCAACCGGATCGGTGAGCACGAGCGATCACATCGTCACGCTCCAGAACAACCGACGCATTGCGACCTCGCGAGGCGACTTCGTCCGTAACGGTTCGCGCTGGCTCGTGGTCGGAACTTCGTCAGATGGCTCGCTCTACGTCACTTCGCTCGACCATGCGGGGCGAGCGACGCTGCCTGCCGAGTACGTGCGAGAGCACGTCGCGCTCAGCTACGCGCTCACGGTTCACAAAGCGCAGGGCAAGACAGAAGAACGCGCCGCCCTCCTCGTCGACGAACACTTGTCCGCCGCACAGCTCTACGTCGGGATGAGCCGAGGCCGCGAGGAGAACCGAGCGTTCATCATCTGTTCCGACGATGATCCCGACGAGCACGCGCTACGTCCGCAAAAGGACGCCTACGACGTGCTGCGATCGGTGATGCGGCGCGGCGATGGCAACGAGTCCGCGCACGACGTGATGCGACGGAACCAGGGAGCGCTGACGCCCGCCGAGGTCGCCAATCAAGAGGTGCTGCGCCGCGTACGGAACGCAACAGCGAGACGACAGAGCGGCGCGGCCAAGCGCAGGCCGGATGCCGAGCGGCTGGCCGGTCTCGACCTGGCAGAGCGAGCCGTCGTCGAGGCCGCACGACGCAACCCTCGCCGTCCTCATCGGCCAGTGCCTCCCCCTCCCGACCCGTATCGCGGGGCGCGCCGGGTGCGGTAGACGACAGGTTCGACGAGATCACACGCCTACTGGTTAGATACCGATGGCTCCGTGAAGATCATTGCGAAATCGATCCCAGTCTTCACCTGATCGACCGAGCACCTCTGCGACGTCATACCAGCGACGGGTTGTTGGGGATTCGATTTCAAGTTGCCGCTTATCGACGCCTTTCATTGCGATGAGCGTCCAGAAGTCACGTGCACTTGTCTTGACCTTTTGGTGCGACTTCTCCGCCTCACCGGCTCGGTTGTGTGCATTACTCCGGTCTGTACCACCCTTGATCTCAATCGCGACCTGTAGTTGATCCGTGCCACCAACGAAATGCTCTGTGATGGAGACATCCGGATCAGACGCGAGAGCGATCCTCACGCGGCGGCCAGAAGAGTTCTCGATCGTCAGGGTGTTGCTCGTCTCCGTCACAATGTGCGTTTCGACGAGTTCGCGAATTGCGAGAAACACATCCTGTGAGGCAGCCTTTCCGATTCCGTTACGCCAGCCCCCGTCGAACTGCGCTCCGAGAGTGAGCAGAGGAAGTTGATCGATGTCGGCCCCCACTACCCGCGGAGACAGCTGCATAATCAACTCGCCAAGTTGAGTGTTCAAGGCCGAACATAGTTGTGGCAGCTCGGCCTCGATAGCTGGCTTCAGCAGTCCTTGCTCCTCCATTGACTTGAATCGACTGATTCCCGTCTCCGTCGTATAGAAGGATTTCTTGGAAGCTCCGAGGAGCAGTCGGTAGTAACCCAGCGCAGTCGGTTCTCGGCGGAGGACTTCCGGGGTTGCGAATACGTGCTCATCGCGGATTCCGGCGCGCGCCAAGACCTTTCGCGCATCGGCCGGAGCGTGTCGCTTCAACTGTCGCGAGATCAGGTCTGGAGGAGCATCACCAAGCGCTGAAGAAATCGCTCCATGCAGCACGGTCGCGCGGGCGGCGACCAAAAGCTGGTGGAACGCAATCTGCTTCGACGGGTATGGCGGCTTGTATTCAGTCATCAAGCGCGAGACCGCTCTGTTGTAAACGATCGCGGGCCATCGCGAGGTACTCAGGGTGGAGTTCGATTCCGATGAAGCGCCTCCCCTCTTTCGCTGCGACGACTGCTGCGGTGCCCGATCCCAAGAACGGATCAAGCACAAAGTCGCCCGGCCGCGTACTACTAAGTACACAGGGTTCGACGAGCGCCGGAGGGAACGTCGCGAAGTGTCCATTGGCTTCAGGAACAATTCGTGTCTGAATATCCCAAACGGATCGCAGACGGCGGTCGTTCGGTCCAGGGACCGCTTTCACGTCGTAGTAGTAGCGCTCGGACTTTGAGAGCAAGAACACGTACTCGTGGCTTCTCGTGGGACGGTCAGCCACGCTTTCGGGTTGGCAGTTCGGCTTATTCCAAATGATGTCGGTGCGCAAGTACCAGCCGGACGCCTGTAGAGCGAACGCGAGTCGCCATGGAACTCCGATCAGGTCTTTCGGCTTGAGGCCAGCGGGAGTTGGCGGGCGAATGTCCATGGCCCGAGCACGGTTTCTCTTGTCTGGGGCACGCCACGTTCGACCACCGGACGTAAAGCTGTCACCGATATTGAGCCACAAGGTCCCGTCATCGCGAAGGACTCGCCAGACCTGATCGAAAATGCGCGTCAGTGACTTGATGAACTCCTCGACGCTCGCTTCTTGGCCAATCTGTCCTCGAATGCCGTAGTCCCGAAGTGACCAGTACGGAGGTGAGGTAACCACCGTTTGGATGCAGCCATCCGGGAGTGCTTCCAGAACCTCAGCGGCGTCACCGCACACGAGCAAAGAGCCTGTCTTCCGGCGTACAAGTCGCCTCAAATCCAGGCCCTTTTCGTATTCCGCGACGCTGAACTTGCCTGCGTTAGGAAGCAGCGGATTCGCGATGGTCACCGGTCGAATCCTAGATTCGACCGGTGAGTCGGATGGGGACTCACCGAGCCGGAGTTGGACCTCAACGAGTCCTCGATCTACTTGTACGCGTTCTTGAATCATCGCGGCAGCCTCCTCGCGAACGGCGAGTCACCTTGGGTGTGCTGAGCACTCCCGGGCGTTCAGAGCAGAGGCTGGCTAGTCGCCGAGCACAAAGTCTCGGCGCGCACCGGCGATAGCAATCGACTGACGCCATCATCGCGGACTGGTGTGACATAGCGCGAAGAGCGCTAATCAGCCGACCCGTGTCAGGCGGAATTCCTCAACTGGGACGAGGTGCTGCAGAAACTCTTCGACCGCCTTTACAACCAGGAAGTTGATCGACAGATCGCGTTCGTCTGCCGCAGCCTTGAGCTGGTCGTGAAGTTCGTCGGGAAATCGAATTGCTGTGGTCGTACGGCTCTTGGGCATAACTACATCGTAGTAATTACAGCACTGTGCTGTCAAGGCGCGCGCGATCTGCTTTGACAGCGCGCGCGCAGCACCGTGCGATCAAGTTGCTCGGAGAGCGCTGCGGAAGTGAATCCACCACTTGTGGCCGCGGCATCGCTACCGTTCGGGTTGAC
The DNA here is from genome assembly GCA_049696635.1 of Acidimicrobiales bacterium. Taxonomy (GTDB): domain Bacteria; phylum Actinomycetota; class Acidimicrobiia; order Acidimicrobiales; family Bog-793; genus CAVRXQ01. Next base: position 3,977 of record JBAVUF010000312.1, read on the forward strand.
ATGAAACGAACAATGCCCCGACCACAAGGGTCGGGGCACGTCCGGACTGGAGCAAACTCCAATCGCTCTTGGCAGGGCCGACAGTACGACCGTCGGCCTGGCGTGTCGAGTGCGCTCCTCTCCGGTCGGTTACCGGAAAGTGACAAATCAGATGAAGAACTGTCAATCGGACACTGCCCGCCTCGGATGGAGCGTTTATCAGTCCTCCGCGGCGGCGCCGTCCCTCGAAGTCATTAACCATGAGCTCCAAGCGAGCGGTCACGAGTTGATCTCCGATCGCATGTACCGGCACTATCGCCGTCTCGCATTTCACGGCTACACCGAGTACTTGCCGATCAACGAGTTCGACATCGCGATCAAGATGAAGAGGCTCGCGGCACGGACTTGATGCTCTGGGCTCATCCCGCGTTCGCAAGCCGCTCGATCAACGCGGGATGAGTTCCGGGGGGCGGTCCTCACATGTCCAGTCGTCTTTTTTTCATCGGCTAATTGCTGGAAGGAACACCGACGTGAACGATCGATCGCTCCTCGTCAGTGATGCAGCCCGGAAGCGGACCTAGATTCGATGGAAGGGTCGAGACACAATCAAAGCTCGCCGTATTGTAAAACGACCGAAGTAGAAACTCGACGAACAGTGAAGGCGTTAGTGGCGCCACGGTCGGAATCCGACAGCCCGAGTACTGGCCGAGCGTCAGGTGCGACGCCGGATGGACGAGCGACGCGGCGGAATGCGAATCGAAGTCGAATCGAACCGGCACGGTAACCACGCGACGCTCGACAACATCCGCATACAGAGTCTCGTTGAGATAGACCTCTGGATAGTTTTGGAACTCCAACAAGTCGGGTGAAGGAAGAAACGCGAGACGGTATTTGATGAGCACGTCGTCATCGAAGTCGAAGGACATCTGAATCAGCGCGCCATCCAGCATCTTGATGTTGTAAATTCGCCCTTGGTTGTGCGCCATATAGGTGTCAACGTACGGCACATCTCGAATAGGACTCGTATCTAGAATTACGTTTGTAAAGCGAATTGAGAATGTCGTGGCGCCGGTCTTCCGCTCGAACGGGTAGTTCTGATCATCGGCCAATCCGCGTTCTACGAGGAATGTAATCAATTCACTTATTTCGCGAACGATGTCAGCTTTAAGTGACAATTAGATATCGCCTGTGTCGAGGATGCCCTTCAATCGCTCGAGAACGTCAGGATTGAGGTCCTCGGCATAAAGTCGGCCGGCTTCAAGGTCTTCAACCAACTCGATCAGCGATTGCTGTCGAGAGGTCACCGCCTTCTTTTCGGCGGCCGACATGTCTCGGTGCACGACCTGAAGCTGATTGAGTTCGCGCTCAGTTGGATATGTGAAGCGCAATTCAAAATTCGCATCGCGAATTCGTTTGTACTCTGACTCGAGAGTGGCCATAGCTGGACCGACTCCGAGAACGCGTACCCAGCATTTGCTTCGTGTTATTGCGGTGAAGAGCCGGTTCCGCAGCCTCGCTAAGTTACCGAAGTCTGTCTGACACTCCTGAGCATTGATGACATAGACCATGCCCGCTTCGTTGCCTTTAGCCCGATAGATGCCAGTGCAGGTGATCGAATCCTCTTCGGGACGGAAGAAGACATCCGCTGAAGTGTCTACGCCAGCAAGATGCGTCATGATATTGCGGCTATGCAAGACGGCTCGGACCGATCCAAGTCGTTTTCGGGCGGTAACCGGATCGGTGTTAATGATGATTATGTCGTCATACCGGAGATCGTCTTCGAACAGATTCGAAGCGATTGCATCGGCAACCCAAGCAGATTGATCAGCTTCGGAGTCAAAGGTCTTGAACTGAACCAAATCATCTGTCGAGGAATGAGCTTCGAGAAATTCCGGACTCGTTTCAGGGGTGCGCTCTAGGACGACGGCGTGCTGAGGGACAAGATCGCCCTGCTTTACGCGATATCCGATTTCGGTCCAGAGTGCCGGCTGGTCAAACATTTGGATTAGGCCACTCGATTTGTTACTCAAGGGTTCGTGATAAATACCAAATCCAAGCGCGTGGGCTGTAACCAACACCGGCCCGGAGTTTCGGTAACACTTTTCGAGGATGATGTCTCGCCTGGCGGAGGCGGCGCTTTCGGGTTGATCGAACGTAACGAGTGGGCTTCCATCCTCGGTGCGCCCGAACATCTCTTCAGGAGAGGGCACGGAAGTCCCCGACAAGTTCTGAAGTTCGTCGTATGCATAGACCAACCGCTTGTGTTGATCGACGCTGTCGTAGCACAGACGCATAAAGGAGGTCGGTAAGTCCTGTGCTTCATCGATGAGGATTGCATCGTAGAGAGACACTGGATCATCTACCTGTGACAAGGCCAACGCGCAGGCACCCTCGAAACTTGCGTCACGGCCATAGGTCGCCTGGGCGCTTCGGAAGTCAAGGTAGTCGGCCCCGTTAGCCTTGCAGAACTCGTGATAGATGCCGTCTCGGCTCGTAGCGCCAGGTGCCCCCCAGGCGCTGAGTACTCGCATAACTTCCCAGTTGGGTTCCTCGCCCGTCTGCTCGATCACAAAAGTGTTGATGAGACGCGTGAAGTATTCCTTCAACGATCGCGTGAAGAATGTGACTGCAATTCGCCACTCAGGGTGCTGAGAATGTAGGTAGGCAGCCTTGAGGGCGAGAACGATGGTTTTTCCTGATCCCGCTAGTCCGCGAATACGCTGTACACCTTCGACCGTCTCAATGACGGCCTTGCTCTGAAGGTTATCTAGGGTCGCGATTGAGTCTTCAAGATGCTGAAGTTTTGCGCCTCGCGAGTCTTCATGCTGAACATTGCGCGTACCTCGGGATCGTCTGATCGTTGAAATACTCTGGAGCGCTGACAGCGTGAGCTCAAAAAGTCTCTCGTCGGCATTAGACCAATCGTATGACTCAATAGCGCCCGCGAGACGATCGCTGTTGGCAACTGGGTACCCAGTTGATGCTGGAAGCGAGCGGTCCGGCAGGGCAGGCGCGTACGTAATTGCATAGATCGGTATGAGCAACTGACGGCGAGATACGAGTTCTCGATGCGTAAGTAAGCGTGACTGAAGTGTGGTTGCAGCTTCGTCCTGACGGTCTTGGTAGCCCTCGACATGTGACCCATCAATCAGATCGAAAACCACGATGCCGAGTTTCGGCGATACAAGGACTGCGTCAATTGCAAAGCGACCAGCAGCGGTTCCGATTACTGGATAGCCGATGAACAGCTGTCCGCCGAATTGATCGGCTTGCGCGAAAAAGCTTGCGAGAGACTCGCTCGCAACAGGCTTGTCATTCGTTCCTCGGACGATGACGGTCTCGGGCGTCGCGGGTCTCCTTGATCGGGTGAAGTCTTGATAGATCGTATTCGTACTGGCAGGAGCATGGCCTCAGCTCGCCCATCCCTCACGCGCGGGAGAGACCGGCACCGCAGTGGTTCTGTTGCGGCTCAGGCGGGCCCGCCTTTCGTTCAGGCAGCCTGAGTCCGGGACGCCGCGGTCCCCGGTCTCATCCCGCGGGATGGGCGCGGGATGAATCTCGGGGCTGTCGCGGGTGCAGTGCGCTCTCAGGCATCTGAACTGGACCGCTGTACGTGGGGCTAGCTGGAATCGAACCAGCGACCTCAGCATTATCAGTGCTGCGCTCTAACCAACTGAGCTATAGCCCCGGGCGCCTCGAAGCTACCTGATCGGGATTACTCCTCTTCCGCCGCCATCAATGCGACGGCCGTCACACGCTGGCCGTCTTCGAGATTCATCACCCTTACCCCCGTCGCGTCGCGCCCCTGGGACGTGATCTCGCGCACAGCCATGCGAATGACGATCCCAGCGGACGAGACCACTAAAAGCTCGTCGTCGATCGTCGCCATCAGCGCATCGATCACAACGCCGCGACGTTCGGTGATCTTGATGCCACGCACTCCCTGGCCGCCGCGACCTTGTGTTCCGAAGCGATCGAGCTTCGTGCGCTTCCCGAAACCCGCGTCGGTAACGATGACGAGATCAACGTCCGGACGGGACACGTCGCACGCGACGAGCTTGTCCCCCGTCCTCAATCGCATGCCACGAACCCCGGCCGCCGATCGGCCCATCGGCCGAACGTCGGCCTCGTTGAAGCGAATGACCATTCCCTGCTCACTGACCATGAACACATCGTCGTCGCCGCTCGTCGGAAGCACGCGCACGAGCTCGTCGTCGTCATTGAGCGTGATCGCGATAAACCCCTCGCGCCGAGACTTGTCGTACTCGCTGAAAGAGGTCTTCTTCACCTGTCCGCTTCGCGTCGCGAACAACAAGTACTGGTCCGGGTCGAATTCCTTCGTCGGGACGATCGCCTGGATGCGTTCACCAGGGCTGAGCGAGATGAGATTGACGAGCGCTGTCCCCCGCGCCGTCCGCTCTTTCACCGGGACCTCGTGCGCGCGAAGCCGGTACACCTTCCCGCGGTTCGAAAACAGCAACAGATGGGACAGGGATGTCGCGTAGATGACCTCGCGGATGAGGTCCTCCTCCTTCAATCGCGCGCCCTGGACACCTCGGCCACCTCGCGATTGAGTCCGAAATGCGTCCGTCGAGACCGCCTTCACGTACCCGGCTCGCGAGAGGGTCACGACGAGATCGTCGTCTTCGATCAGGTCCTCGGCCGAGAGGTCGCCCGGATCGTGCACGACACGGGTCCGGCGTTCTTCGGTGAATTTGTCCCGCACCGCTTTGAGCTCGTCGGAAATCACGCGCAGCAACTTCGGACGATGCCCGAGGATCGACTCGAGTTCGGCGATCGTCTTTTTGAGTTCGGCCATCTCCTCTTCGAGCTCGGAGCGACCGAGTCGCGTCAGGCGGCTCAGGGTCATGTCCAAGATGTGGTTCGCCTGGTCCTCGGAGAACGAGAAGGGCTCCGCCATGAGATTTGTCCGTGCGGCGGCACGGTCATCCGAGCCGCGGATCGTGGCGATGACCTGATCGAGCATGTCGAGCGCGCGCAGCAGTCCCTCGACGATGTGGGCACGCTCTCGTGCCTTGCGCAAACGGAACTCCGAGCGCCGGGTCACCACCTCGACCTGGTGGGCGACGTACGCGGAGAGCGCCTGGGCGAGGTTCACGAGCCGGGGCACACCGTCGACCAGGGCGAGCATGTGGATGCCGAAGCTCGCCTGCAGCTGCGTGTGCTTGAACAGGTTGTTGAGGACGACGTTCGGGTTCGCATCGCGTCGCAACGTGATGACGAGGCGCGGCTGTCCGCCCGCGGAGAGATTGTCGATTGCCGAAATCCCCGAAACGTCGCCGCCCTCGAGAGCCTCGGCGATCTGCTTCTCGATCACCTCAACAGCCGTCTGGTAGGGGATCTCGCTCACGACGATCTGCGGTGCACCGTTGCGCGCTTCGGTCACCTCGGTGACGGCGCGGATCTTCACCGAACCGCGCCCCGTCCGGTACGCGTCGATGATTCCTGCGCGGCCCAAGATCACGCCGCGGGTCGGAAAGTCCGGACCCTTCACGAACTTCATGAGGTCGTCTGGGGTGGCGTCGGGATGCTCGATCAGGTGCAGCGTCGCATCGATGACCTCGCCCAAGTTGTGCGGCGGGACGTTCGTCGCCATCCCGACCGCGATCCCCTGCGAGCCGTTGACGAGAAGGTTCGGAAATCGCGACGGCAGCACGACGGGCTGCTCGTAACGGCCGTCGTAATTCGGCACAAAGTCGACCGTGTCCTCGTCGATGCCTTCCAACATCGACATCGCGAGCGGCGCGAGGCGAGCCTCGGTGTACCGCATCGCCGCCGGCAGCGCGTCGGGTCCTGGAGCGCCGAAGTCGCCGTGGCCGTCGATCAGCGGGTGGCGCAAGCTGAAGTCCTGCACCATGCGTGCGAGCGCGTCGTAGATCGCCGCGTCGCCGTGGGGATGGAACTTCCCCATCACCTCACCGACGACGCTTGCGCACTTCACATGAGGACGGTCGGGACGCAGTCCGCTGTCCCACATCGAATAGAGGATCCGACGGTGAACTGGCTTTAGCCCGTCGCGCACATCGGGCAGCGCCCGCGAAACGATCACCGACATGGAGTACTCGAGGTACGAGCGCTCCATCTCTTCTTGAAAATCGATCGGTTCGACGATCGGTTCAGACGGCGGGTCTCCGTCCGACCGAGCGGCCGGCCTCCTCGAGCGAGGCGGCATTACTCCTACCTTTCTCTCCGTTTCGTTCCCAAAGCGTCTGTCGACTGGTCAGGCATGGGGTCGATCAGATGTCGAGGAAGCGGACGTCTTTCGCGTTCGTCTGGATGAAATGACGACGCACCTCGACGTCGTCGCCCATCAGCACCGAGCACACCTGGTCCGCCGTCGCGGCTTCTTCCATGGAAATCCGAAGCAGCGACCGTTTGATGGGATCAATCGTCGTGTCGCGCAGCTCGGTGAAGTCCATCTCCCCGAGACCCTTCAGACGCTGGAAGTCCTTTGTGTGGTTCGGGTGCTCCTCCAAGAACCTCGCGCGTGCGGCGTCGTCCTTCAGGTATTGCTTCGTCGTCCCGACGAGCGTCGAGTACAAGGGCGGTTGGGCGACGTAGACGTGACCCGCCTCGATGAGCGGCCACATCTGACGCAGGAAGAAGGTCAGTAGCAACGTGCGAATGTGCGAACCGTCGACGTCCGCGTCCGCGAGGATGATCACCTTGTCGTAGCGGATCTTTTCGAGTTCGAAATCGTCGGCGACCCCTGCGCCGATCGCCATGATCAGCGCCTGGATCTCGGCGTTTTTCAGCATCTTGTCGACGCGCGCCTTCTCGACGTTCAAGATCTTTCCTCTGATGGGCAGGATCGCTTGGGTGTGCGGATTTCGGGCGTTCTTCGCCGAACCCGCCGCGGAATTGCCCTCGACGATGAACAGCTCGGATTCGCGCGGATCGCGCGACGCGCAGTCGATGAGCTTTCCGGGAAGACCCGCCCCGTCGAGTGCGGACTTGCGGCGCGTGAGGTCACGCGCCTGGCGCGCCGCGACACGCGCCCGCTGGGCGGTGAGGGCCTTTTGCAGAATTTGATTCGCTTCGCGCGGGTTCTCCTCGAGCCATTCCGCAAGCTTCTCGTTCGTCGCGCGCTCGACGAGCGAGCGGATCGAGACGTTGCCGAGCTTTGCCTTCGTCTGGCCTTCGAACTGCGGGTTTGTCAACCTCACGGAGATGATCGCCGTCAGGCCCTCGCGGATGTCCTCTCCCTGCAGGTTGCCATCAGCGTCCTTCAACGAGCCGCGATTTCGCGCGTTGCGGTTCACGACGTTCGTCAGCGCTTTCTTGAACCCTTCTTCGTGCATGCCACCCTCGACGGTGGCAATTGAGTTCGCAAAGGAGTAGATGCTCTCGTAGTAGCCGGTGTTCCACTGCAGCGCGATCTCTATCTCCTGGTCGTTCTCGGACTGGGTGAAGTACGCGACCTTGCGGAACAGCGCTTCTTTCGACTGGTTGAGGTGTCGCACCAGGTCTTCGATGCCGCCCGTGTAACGGAACGTCTGCGATTGCTCGTGCCCGGGCCGCTCGTCCTTGAAGCGGATCTCAAGCCCGCGCTGCAAGAACGCGTTCATCTGTAAACGCTCGATGATCGTCTGAGCCCGGAACTCGACCTCATCGAAGACCTTCGCATCCGGCCAGAACGTGACCGTCGTCCCGGTGCGATCACGCGGCGAGGGTCCAACTTTCTTCAACTTGCCGGTCGGCTTGCCTCCGTCGACGAAAGTGATTTCGTAGCGGCTGCCGCCGCGGTCGACTTGGAGCTCGAGCCGCGTCGATAATGCGTTCACGATCGAGACACCGACACCGTGGAGTCCACCCGAAACCTTGTAACTTCCGCCGCCGAACTTTCCCCCGGCGTGGAGAGTCGTGAGCACGATCTCTGCCGCAGATTTCGTCGGATCGTCGGGATGGGGATCGATCGGGATCCCACGTCCGTTGTCGGTGACCCGGCAGCCTCCATCTTTCAGGACGGTGACGTCGATCCGGTTGCCGTAACCCTGCATCGCCTCGTCGACCGCGTTGTCAACGACCTCCCAGATGAGGTGGTGCAAACCCGAGGACGAGGTCGAACCGATGAACATCGCCGGGCGCATCCGGACGGGCTCGAGCCCCTTCAAGACGGTGATATCGGCCGCTTCGTATGACCCCGCGGTGGCGCGACGGGACCTCTCTTTTACTTTCGTCACCACGGGCGCGGCTCCTCAACGGCGTCGATGCCAAATGCCGGCTTGCGTGCCGTAGGCGCAAGCCACAGGACACCCTCATTCTAGGCGGAAATGACCGTCCACTTGGCCTTTCACCCGCTCGACGACGCGGCGTCCGAGCAGCTCGGCGAGGCGATCGCAGATCGCCGGAGCGAGGAAGACGAGCTCGGTCACCCGCGCCGGCGTGTCGACCGCGATAAGGAGCTCCGACCCGTTCAACGCACGAGGAATGCTGTGGTGGGCGGCGGCCTCGCCGACGAGGTCCGGCCAGGACCGTGCGATCGTGTCGAGGAGGCGGAGACCCTGGAGTCCTTCCGCGTTCAAATACGCGTCGAGGACCTTGTCGATCGGATACGGCTGGCGTCGCGACTCTCCCGAGCCATCGGCGTCTTCGCCGCCGACTCGTCGCCCCGCCCGCCGACCGCGGTCTCCGCGTTCCACGCTCACTCGGCGACATCCCCCTGCGCGACCCTGACGATCTTCACGGGATTCGCGCCAGGAGGCAGCGGACCAGCGGTCGTGAGGAGCGCCTGGCCGTCTGGGAGCTCATGGAAGAGGGCTTCGGCGGTGCGTTCATCGAGCTCGGAGAACGCGTCGTCCAACAACAGCACCGGTGAGGTCTTGGCCGAAGCGGTAACGGCCCCGTGAGCAGCGAGACGCAGCGCGAGCGTTGCGCACCGTTGCCGACCTTGTGAGACGCGCGTGCGCGCATCGAGGGATCCCACCATGACGGTGAAGTCGTCGCGGTGTGGTCCGATAGTCGTCACCTGACGTCGGACGTCATCGTCACGTGAAGATTTCAGCGCGTCGCGAAGATCCCCGGGGAACGAGCGCACGTAGGCGAGCTCGAGCGGCTCGTCCGCTCGGGTGAGGTCGCGAAAGGCACGATCCGCGAGCGGGCCGATCTCTGCGAGGAGATCCTCGCGGGCTTTCACGAAATCCTCACCCGCGACGCCGAACTGCTCGTCCCAGACGTCAAGGGTTGCAGCCGCTTCTCGGCTGAGGAAACCACCCGCCTGCCGCAACAAAGAGCCACGTTGCCGCAGGATTCGCTCTACGTTCTGACGGAGCTCGAGGAGCCTCGGATGCGCGGCCACAAGGGCATCGTCGAGGTAGTCCCGGCGGTATTGAGGTCCGCCTTTCACGAGAGCGAGATCGTCCGGTGTGAATACGGTCACCCGGAGGGTTTCGAGCAGCTCCGCATGTCGGCGGGGTCGCTGACCGTTGCGGAGTACGCGGTCCCGTCGATCACGCATCAACTCGATCTCTAGGAGCTCCTTTCGGTCGTCAGTCGCGGTTTCGACGCGGATCACTGATTGCGATTGGCCGTCACGAATGAGCGCCTCGCGCGGAGTACCGCGAAATGACGTGAGCGTGGACGCATACGCGATCGCCTCAAGCAGGCTTGTTTTCCCGGCACCGTTCTCGCCGGTAATGACGGTCAGCCCGACCGGACTCGGCGTAAAGCGTACGTGCGCGAGATTCCGAAAATCCCGGACCTCGAGCCACCGAACCTCGCTCAGGAGACCCGCACCGGCATCAACAGGTACCGGTAGTCGTCATCACCCCCGGCGCGCACCGTCGCCGGCTTCGACGAATCGATGACCTCGATCACCACCGTGTCGGAACGGAGGGCCTCGACCCCATCCAAGAGGTAGTTCGGGTTGAAGGCGACGACGAGCTCCTCGCCTTCGTATTCCCCAGAAATCTGCTCTGCCGCCCGGCCGCTCTCGGTTGTCAGCACGGTTAGGTCCGCGCCGTCTGGTCGGAATGCCACACGAACGGGGGTCGCGGCGTCTTTCGCGTCCCGCACCATCAACCGAACCCGCCGCAACGCGTTTGCGAGTTCGTCTCTCGGTGTGCGCAGCGCGTTTGGATACGACTCTGGCAGCAGTCGCTGGTAATCGGGGAACGGTCCTTTTAATAGCCGCGTCGTGAGTCGGGTGTCGTCCAGTTCGAAAACTGCGTCCAAATCGCTGTGGCGGAAGAAGAGCTTTGCGTCGCCGTCTTTTTCCTTTTCGGCGACCAGGCGTTGAATTTCACCGAGTGCCCGGGCGGGGATCAGCACCTCCGAACCCGGCGAGAGTGCCGAGAGCCCGGCGAGATCCTTGAACGCCAACCGGTACGAGTCCGTCGCGACCAATCGAAGCCCGTTGTCGGCCGCGATCATCAGCACACCGGTCAGCTGCGGCGCTCTCGAGTCGTCCGTCAATGCCGCCGGCACAACCTGTCGGAGTCCCTCGGCAAACGGGCCGGCCGGCAAGGTGATCCCGTCCTCATCGACACTGGAAAGCCGCGTGACCTCGGCACCGACTGGCACCCGCACGTCGAACTCCGCCTTGCCGGAGGTGATCTTCACCTCCTGGTCGTCCGCTTCCACGCGCACGGCTCCTGGATCGAATGCCCGCACGATGTCGACGGCGAGGCGCGACGGGATCTGCGTGGAGCCATCCTCACTGCCGGCGACCGTCCGCGTCACCTCAATCGAAAGATCGGCGTCAGACCCGATGACCTCTAACTGATTGCCACGCAACGCAAGACGGATGTTCTGTGCGCCGAGACTCACGCCGGTGCGCGCCGAGGCCGCTCGCGCCGTGATGCTCAACGCCTCGAGAAGAGCGTCCCGCTCAGTTCGGAACTTCACTGATTTCGCGCCCCCTTCTACTCAGTGATCCTTAGGAAAGAAGAGCAGTAGTAGTAGGTGTTGTGGATTGTGGATTATCAACGGTAGGTCCAGCGTGAGGCCGCATTGCTTTTGTGACGGTCATCCACTGAATTCACAGGAAGGACACGTTGACCGATTGGGTCGTGTGTGCCGACGCTGCATGATCCCCAGCTTGACAGGTTGGGATCCCGTTGCTTTCCACGTGTTGTGCTCTTGTCAGGGGATTCAATGCCCGCTACGGATCCGTAGCGTCAGTTCGTTCACCTGGTCATAGACCTGCCGGCGTTCCTTCATAAGTTTTGAGATTTTGTCGACGGCGTGGATGACTGTGGTGTGGTCACGGCCACCGAATTCGCGCGCGATCGCCGGATAGGAATACTCGGTGAGCTCACGAAACAGATACATGGAGATTTGTCGTGCCATGACGAGCGGCCGACGTCTGCTCGGACTCGTGAGTTCGTCGACGGTGAAGCCGAAATGTTCCGCGCTCATCTCGAGAATTTGACGGGCCGTGATGCGACGGGGTTGATGGTCCGACACGAGATCGGACAACACGTGCTCTGCTAAGTCGGCGGTCAGTGGTTGGTTGGTCAGGCTCGCATAGGCGGTCACGCGGATCAACGCGCCTTCAAGTTCGCGGATGTTCTCCGAGACGAGGCTCGCGATGAATTCGAGAACTTGATTATCGACGCTTAGGCGTTCGTGCTCGGCTTTCGTTCGCAAAATCGCGATGCGTGTCTCAAGCTCGGGCGGGCTGATCTCGGTGACGAGACCGGACATGAAGCGACTCTTCAGGCGGTCTTCCAGGGTTTTAATCGAACCCGGCGGCCGATCGGAACTCAACACGAGTTGGCGCATGTTGTCGTGGAGCGCGTTGAAAGTGTGGAAGAACTCCTCTTGGAGCGCCTCTTTGCCCTCGATCTGTTGAATGTCGTCGATCAACAACACGTCGCATTCGCGGTAGCGGCGTTTGAATGCAGACATTGTGTTGTTCTGGATCGAGGCTAAGAATTCATTCAGCATCGATTCGGTTGGGACGTACTGCACGTTGTGTCGTGGAAAGTTCTCGGTGACGTAGTTGCGTATCGCTTGGAGGAGATGCGTCTTACCGAGTCCGGCTGCGCCGAAGATGAACAATGGGTTGTACGCGCGGCCTGGGGCTTCGGCAACGGTGAGCGCCGCGGCGTGCGCGAAACGATTTGACGGCCCAATCACGAAACCTTCGAACGTGTAACGACGCGTGATGGTTGACTGCGCGCGGGAGGCGTCCGGTTTTGTCACGTCCCGTACTACTGAAGCGTCGCTCGAGTCGTCTGAATCGTCGACGTCGTCAAGGATCCCAACCTCGTTGGGGTTGACGTCGAAGCGAATCGGGAACTCGGTGCCGAGGGAGTCGATCACCGCGGCCCGAACAAGCGGCGCGAAGCGCGTCTCGAGACGTTCTCTGACATGGGCGTTTGGCACAGTGAGCACGAGGGTGCCGTTCTGGAACCCAGAGGGATGTACCTGGGAAAACCACGCGTGCCAGACTGCTTCTGACACCTGGGATTGGATGGCGCCCGCACAGCCATCCCAGAGTTCTCCTGCGTCGAGCAACGTTCCCACCTTCGTTAGCAAGTTGTCCACAGCGGGGTCCACAAGTGTGGATTCGCAGCACGCGGGCGTCGGCCGTGCCCCCTTCGCGAGCATCGTATAGCGGACCCGTCGCGAACGCTCTGGGCAACTTGTTCTTTTGGCGAGGAAGAGTGTTCGATAGTCGCGCTAGCATCTTTCGTCCTGCAATCGGGGTGAGATGAAGCGAACCTTTCAGCCGAACAACCGCAAACGCGCGAAGCGACACGGATTTCGCCACCGCATGTCGACGCGCGCCGGACGGGCGATCTTGAAGGCACGTCGCCGCCGCGGTCGGGTGCGCCTTTCGGCTTGAGCGGACGTCCCCCGCGAGTACGAGGCCGGGCACGTTTTCATGCCCTCGCCACCAGCGCCCGTCGGGCCCGTAACGGGGCGGTCACGGTACACTTCTTGGCGCCGGAGGATGGTGGAGACGTCGTTTCCGTGGCCTACGCCGTCGGTCGGCATGTGGGAGGAGCCGTCGTCCGGAATCGCTGCCGTCGGCGCCTGCGGGTGATCGCGGCGGAGGCATCACCTGATCTTGCGCCGGGGGCGTACCTGGTCAGTGTCGGCCGCGGGGTTATCGACCTTCGCTTTGGCGAGTTGAGAGAACAGGTGATCGAGACGATGCGGCGGGCGGGCGGGGAGACCCGATGAACCGAGTGGTGACAACGGGCCGGCGAGTCTGCGTCGGCGCGATCCGTTTCTACCAAGCGGCTCGACTCGGCAAACCGTCGCCGTGCCGATTCGTTCCCTCGTGCTCCGCGTACGCGATCGAGGCCATCGAGACGCACGGGGTCTTACGGGGCGGCTTTTTCGCGCTGCATCGCGTCGGTCGCTGTCGGCCCGCCGGTGGCCGCGGCTTCGACCCCGTTCCGAGCTGAGAGACACGGCGTGATCTTCGCCTCATCTATCGGAGAGATAGCTCACCCATTCTTTATCGCGTTCGCTTGGCTGATCGCCGTCTTCTACGCGCTCGTCCCGAACTACGCGATCGCGATCGCGCTGTTGACCATCGTCGTCATGATCGTCGTGTTCCCAATCACGCGGCGCGCAACGCGTTCGATGATGAAGATGCAGCTGCTCGCGCCGGAGCTGAAAAAGATCCAGGCGCGCTACAAGACCAATGCGGGAATGACTGCCGCGGAGAAACAAGAGGCCCGCCAGCACCTCAATGAAGAGATGATGGCGCTGTATCGGGAGAACGGAGTTAGTCCAACCGGCGGCTGTCTGCCGATGCTGCTGCAGTTGCCGATCTTCTGGATCCTCTACGGCACGATCCGAGGACTCATCCACACGAAGGCCTTCGCGACGACCGCCGCGGCGCAGGCGTACTGCCACGGTCTGAACTCCGGCAAGGTCTGCCCGGAGCCGCTCTACATCAACCGCGGTTCAAAGCTGTTTCGCGCCGTCGAGCACGCGCATGGCCACCTCAACGCTTTCGGGGTCAACCTTGCCGACTCGGTTCGATCCACCGGCCTCTCATGGGGATCGAAGATCCCGCTGATCGCGCTCATCCTCGTCGCGATCGCACTGCAATACATCCAGATCAAGCAGGTGAGCGGTCGTAACAAGGCAGCGGCCGCGGCGAATCCGCAGATGCAGCAGATGCAACGGATCATGCCGATCATCTTTGCGGTGATCTACATCGCGATCCCGGCTGGCGTGAACGTCTACTTCATCATCTCGAGCCTCTTCCGCATCACTCAGCAGGAGTTCATGTACCGGCGCGACCCCCACATCCGTGAGTCGTTGGCGCAGATGAACGCGCGGATGAAATCCGATTCTGCAAAGGTCGTCGACACTAAGGGGAAAGAGGCAGCGCGGCGCCCCAGTTTTATTGAGCGGTTGATGCCCCCGACGCCGGCGCTCGAGCCTTCGCCGCCGAAGCCGACAGCCGCGCCGAACTCAGAGCAGACGCCACCTCCGCAACGAACGGCAACGAACTCGTCTGGCAACGGTCGCGGCGCCATCCCACCTGGCGGCCGCGGTCCAGGCG
>JBAVUF010000313.1:0-6760 GCA_049696635.1 Acidimicrobiales bacterium
CGCCGGAGGCGAGCGCGCACTCGGCGAGGGCGACGCCGATGCCGCCCGCAGAGACGTCATGAATCGCCGTCACGACGCCAGCCGAGGTTCCCGCCACTTGGGCGGCGACGAGGTCGCGAACGAAATCGATGAGCAACGCGTGCGCGTCCCAGTCGACGGGCCAGAGGTGCCCGCCACCAGAACCGCGTCGCTCGCGCGCCCAACGCGAACCTCCGAGCGAAAGCCGCGGGTCACCGAAAACGACGATCGTCTCGCCCTCCCGCCAGACGAGCGAAGGCGGCTTCCGCCTGAGCTCGTTGATCAGCCCGGCGACCGCCACGACCGGCGTCGGATCGATGTCGACTGCGGAGGTCTCGTTGTACAGCGAGACGTTGCCTCCGACGACCGGGATCGAAAGTGCGTGGCACGCTTCGGCGATTCCGTCGATCGCCTCGCTGAGCTGCCACATCACCTCCGGATGCTCGGGATTGCCGAAGTTCAGACAGTCAACGAGCGCGATCGCACGAGCACCAGCGCACGCCACGTTGAGGGCTGACTCGGCGACCGTCGCGGCGGCGCCGATCCGTGGATCGACCCGGCACCAGTTGGGGTTGGCATCTACGGAAAGCGCCAGTCCCTTGCCGGAAAACGGCACTCCCGGCCCCGCGAGCTTCAAAACCGTCGCGTCCGCCTCGCCGGGACCGAGGACGGTGTTGAGGAAGAGCCGGTGGTCGTACTGGGTGTAGATCGGGGCCACATCGACGAGCAACGCCAAAAGGTCCGCACCCGCATCGGTGGGCGGCTCGCACCGGTCCGGGTCATCGGCACGCAGCCCGTCGCGGACGGGCGGCGATACCGGGCGGCGATACCGGGGTGCGCCGTCGGCGAGCGACCGGGCAGGAACCGCGGCGAAAACCTCGCCCTCTCGGCCATCGATGACGCGCACCCAGCCCTCACCGTCTGCGTCGGGATCGGTCACCGTGCCGACCGGCGTCGCTTCGACCTCCCAGCGGGCGCAGACCTCGAGGACCTGCGGCAGGGATTCGGGGTCCACGATCGCGAGCATCCGCTCCTGGCTCTCGCTCGTCATCACCTCTCCGGGCGTCATCTTCGGCTCGCGCCGCGGAACGCGCTCGACGTCGACGTCGATACCAACCCCACCCTTCGCAGCCGTCTCCGCCGTCGCGCAGGTAAGGCCGGCGCCACCGAGGTCCTGGATACCGACGACGAGGCCGGCGTCGAGCAGCTCCAGGCACGCCTCGATAAGGCGCTTCTCCTCGAAGGGGTCGGCGATCTGCACGTTCGGCCGTTTCGCCGAGGCACCGGAGTCGTCGCCGTCAGCGAATCCCGCCGAAGCGAGCACACTCACACCGCCGATGCCGTCGCGTCCCGTTCGGGCGCCGAGCAGCACCGCCTTGTTGCCGGTCCCTGACGCCTTTGCCAGAACGAGGCGGGAGAAAGGCAGCACCCCGAGGCAAAATACGTTGACGAGCGGATTCGTCCGATAGGTCGCATCGAAAGTGACCTGTCCGCCGATTGTGGGCACGCCAACCGCGTTGCCGTAACCAGCGATGCCGCGGACAACTCCATCTGCGATGTACCGGCTGTGGTCGTCCTCGAGCGGCCCAAAGAAGATCGCGTCCATGAGGGCAATAGGCCGAGCTCCGACAGTAAAGATGTCGCGCAAGATGCCGCCCACGCCCGTCGCTGCGCCTTGATATGGCTCGATGAACGAGGGGTGATTGTGACTTTCAATCCGCAACGCGATCGCAACCCCATCGCCGACGTCGACGACGCCGGCGTTTTCCCCCGGACCGACGATGACCTGGGCGCCTTCACTCGGAAGGCGGCCAAGATGAACCCGCGACGACTTATACGAGCAGTGCTCGCTCCACATCACCGCGTACATCGCGAGCTCGGTCTCGTTCGGGACGCGGCCGAGAATTTCCACTATCTGGGCATACTCGCCGTCCGTCAGCCCGAGGCTCCGGTGGGCGCTTGGGCTTTCGGATAGGTCCTGAACTGGATCGTCAGCGGCCAATGAACGCCGTCTCCTGATCCATTTGAGATAGAGAAAATCGCTCAACCTTCATAGCGAGATTGCAACGAGAGGGAATCGGGACCATAGTGTCCCGATGGCACCCGAACGACAGCGCACGAAGATGACCTCCGAACATAAGGCCGCCCTCGCGGCAGGACGCGCCCAGGGACTGGCGGTGAGGCGGTACCTCGAGGCGATCGAGCGCAGCCGCCCCCGCAGGGGACGGCGCCCGAGCGCCGATTCGCTTCGAAAGCAGCTCGCCGATGTCGAGGCGCGGCTCAAGGACTCCGACGCGCTGCAACGGTTGCACCTCATCCAAAAGCGCAAGTCGATCGAGGAACGCCTGAGCGCCGACGACCACACCGAGGACATCTCGGACCTCGAGCGGGGCTTCGTCTCGGCCGCCGCCGAGTACGGAAGGCGGAAGGGGATCCACTACTCGACCTGGCGTGAGGCGGGGGTCCCCGCCGACGTGCTGCGCCGAGCTGGCATTCACCGCGGCGGCAGCGCCTAACCGGCGACAGCGGTGACCGCGCCGCGACGCGGCGTCACGGCGGCGATGAGCGACGCAAACAAGACCGTGCCGTCGGTGCCGACGCCGAGCGGATCCGAGGCCCGCTCGGGATGGGGCATCACCCCGACGACGTTCCCGACCTCGTTGGCAATGCCCGCGATCGCGTTCATCGATCCGTTCGGGTTCTCGAGGTAGCGCAGCACGACACGGCCGCAAGCTTCCAATTCGGCGAGCGTCGCATCGTCACACACGAAGCGGCCCTCGTAATGATTGATCGGCAACGACAGCACCGCACCCATCGCGGCCGAACCCGTGAGCACCGAGTGCGTCGAGGCGACTTCGCACTCGACAACGCGACAGAGAAAGCGCAATCCGACATTTCGGACCAGAGCGCCCGGGAGCAACCCGGCCTCGGTGAGGACCTGGAATCCGTTGCAAACCCCGACGATCGGGCCGCCGGATTTGGCGAACTCCGAGATCGCCTCCATCACGGGCGAGAACCGAGCGATCGCGCCGGGCCGCAGATAGTCGCCGTGCGCGAAGCCGCCCGGAATCACGACGGCATCCACGCCCTTCAGTGATCGCTCCCGGTGAAAGACAATTCGCGCCTCAGCCCCGAGCGACGTCACCGCCTGCGCGACGTCGTGTTCGCAGTTCGTCCCCGGGAAGCAGACGACGCCGACGACCGTGCTCATCTTGGCGCCACCCGCGCGCCGATGTGGACTTCGGCGCGCTCCGTGACCGGATTCGCGAGCAGCCGTGCACAGAGTTCCTCGGCTCGTTCGCGCGCCGATCGCTCGTCGGTCGCATCGATCTCGAAGCGGATCACGCGCCCGACGCGCACGTTGTGGACCGCGCCGAAGCCCAGTGCCGGCAACGCCCGCTCGATCGCAAGGCCTTCAGGATCGGCGAGGCCCTCGAGCCCACGGATTTCGACCGATACAGGAAAGGTCACGCCGACGCTCCCCACCAGTCTGCGAATCGATGCCCGGTCACCATCTCATAAGCCGCGACGTAGCGGGCGCTCGTCTCGTTCGCGACACCGTCGGGGATCCGTGGGGGTGGCGACTCCATGTCCCAACCGGTAGACGCCGCCCAGTCACGCAGGGGCTGCTTGTCGAAAGACGGCGGGGTCTCGCCCTCGTGCCACGTTTCGACCGACCAGAACCGCGACGAGTCGGGCGTCACAATCTCGTCGCATATGGAAAGCACACCGTCGATGACGCCGAGTTCGAACTTCGTGTCGGCGACGATGATGCCGCGTGCAGAAGCGAGGTCTCGCGCGACGAGGTAGGCCGCGAGCGAGACCTCCCGCGCCTGATCAGCCAGTTCCTTGCCGACGAGATCGACGGCTCGCTCGAACGAGATGTTCTCGTCGTGGCCCGCCGTCGCCTTCGTCGAGGGAGTGAAGACCGGTTCGTCGAGACGTGCCGCCTCGGCGAGACCGGGAGGAAGCGGGGTGCCGTGCATCGTCTGACTGGCGTTGTATTCCTTCCAAGCCGAACCGGCGAGGTAGCCGCGGACGATGCATTCGATCGGGAGCATCTCGGCGCGGCGGACGAGCATCGCCCGTCCTGCGACGTCGGCGATTGCCGCGGCGTCTTCAGGGAACCGGCCAGGGTCGGTCGAGACGAGGTGGGTTGGAGCGACCGACGACAACTTCTCGCTCCAAAAGCTAGTCATCGCCGTCAAGACTCGACCCTTGTTCGGGATCGTGGTTGAAAAGACGTGGTCGAAGGCTGAAACGCGGTCCGATGCCACCATCAACAACAAGTCGGACCCGGCGTCGTAAACGTCGCGAACTTTGCCTCGGTACACGTGCGGGAGCGTCACTTCAACTCCTCCTCGAGCGCGTCGAGCCCTCGTCGCGCGTGCGCGAGAGTGCGATCCAGATTGAACGCGTCGTCGAGCACCTTTTGTACCTGGTCCTTACCGATTGCGCGCGCCAAGTCCTCGTCGTCTTCGAGCACCGACCTGAAAGAACGCCCGGACTCGCTCGATTTGCGCGCAGCCTCCTGAACGATCCGATAGCCGACGTCGCGTTCCAATCCCGAGCCGACGAGCGCGAGGAGAACCGACTGGGAGAAAACGAGTCCGTTCGTGCGTTCAATGAGGTTCGCGCGCATCTTGTCTTCGTGAACGACGAGTCCGTCGATGAGTCGCGTCGCTTTGACAAGCGCGTAGTAGCTGAGCTGGACGGCGTCGGGGAGGATCACACGTTCGGCGGAACTGTGCGAGATATCTCGCTCGTGCCACAAAGCAACGTCCTCGAGACCGGTGACGAGGTAGCCGCGCAGCACGCGGGCAATCCCGACCAATCGCTCGGAGACGATCGGGTTGCGCTTGTGCGGCATTGCCGACGAGCCCTTCTGACCTGCTCGGAAGGGCTCCTCGACCTCCCCGATCTCGCTGCGCTGGAGGTGGCGGACCTCGGTGGCGACCGATTCGAGCGTCGTCCCGATGGCGGCGATCGCGTAAAGCAACTGCGCGTGCCGGTCGCGTGCAATCACCTGGCTCGCCGGAGCCGGCACAAGGTCGAGCGCAGCACATACGTACGCCTCCACTGCAGGGTCGACGTTCGAGTAGGTGCCGACAGCACCGGAAATCTTGCCGACCGAGATCGTTGCGACAGCGTCCTCGAGACGATGCCGATCCCTCACCGCTTGCAGCCCGAACAGCGCGAGTTTCGCCCCGAACGTCGTCGGCTCAGCCCACATCCCGTGGGTTCGGCCGACGATCGGGACGGCGGAGAACTCCTCTGCGCGTCGCGCGAGTACCGCGATGAACTCGCGGCCACGTCGCAGCATTAGCTCCCCGGCGCGGCGCAGAGTCGCCGAAAGCGCCGTGTCGACAACATCTGACGACGTGAGGCCGTAGTGGATCCACGACGAGGCGGGAGGACCGACCGCGTCCTGGACGACATCGACGAACGCGGCGACGTCGTGGTCGGTCACCTTCTCGCGACCGGCGACCTTCGCGACGAAGGATGCATCGATGGTGGGCGCGACGCGGCGCACGGCTATCGCATCGTCCGCGGGGGCGACACCGATCTTTGCCCACGCCTCAACGGATAAGAGCTCGATCTCCAGCCACAAAGCAAACCGCGCCTCGTCGGTGAAGAGCTCTGCCATCTCGGGAAGCGCGTAGCGATCGATCACAAAGCCGGCTCCACTTCAGCGGACATCGCGTCCTTCGCGATGTCGCGCCGATAGGTCGCGCCGGGAAAGCCGATCTGCGCGACGGCTTCGTAGGCGCGGTCGCGGGCGGAGTCGAGTTTCGGCGCGCACCCGGTGACGGCGAGAACGCGTCCACCCGCGCTGCGCAGGACGCCGTCGTGCTCACGCTTGGTGCCGGCGTGGAACACCGTCACGCCTTCGACGTCGTCCGCGGCGTCGACGCCTTCGATCGCTTCTCCTGTTCGGGGGGACGCTGGATATCCCGGCGCGGCGACAACGACACACACCGCCGCGTCGTCGGAAATGGGAATCGCCGCCGGTAGGTGCCTGCTCGCTGCCGCACAGAAGAGTTCGGCGACATCACCATCGAGGCGCGGAAGGATGACCTCCGCCTCGGGATCGCCGAGACGCACGTTGAACTCGACGAGCTGCACGCCGTCGTCGGTGAGCATGAGTCCCGCGTAGAGAACTCCCCGGTATTCGACGCCTCGACGCGCGAGCTCAGCGAGCGCTGGTTCGACGATCCGGTCCATCGCCTCGGAAACGACCGCTTCTGCCACACGCGGCACGGGTGAGTGGGCCCCCATCCCACCGGTGTTCGGACCCTCGTCGCCGTCGCCGACACGCTTGTAGTCGCGCGCCACCGGCAATGGGACAGCGCTGCGTCCGTCACACAATGCGAGCAGCGAGATCTCCATGCCGGCGAGCGCCTGTTCGATTACAACGCGGCGTCCCGCCTCCCCGAACGCGACTCCGTAGAGCTTGTCTTGCACGTCGCGTTCGGCCGCAGCGAGGTCGTCGGTCACGAGCACGCCCTTTCCGCCTGCGAGTCCGTCGGCCTTGATGACGTACGGGCCGGACGATTGACGAAGGTGGGCGATCGCATCGTCGAGTCGATCGAAGATTGCGAACGCGGCGGTCGGAATGCGCGCCGCGGCGCAGAGCTCCTTTGCGTACGCTTTCGACCCCTCGAGGCGCGCGCCTTCCTGCCCGGGTCCAAGGACGGTCCGACCCTGTGCACGCAGCCGGTCGGCCAGCCCGCCGACGAGC
>JBAVUF010000314.1:0-1858 GCA_049696635.1 Acidimicrobiales bacterium
CGCCCTGGCTCTCCCAGGCGGTCGGCGAGGCGTCCGAGTCGTATTACGCGCGCGCCCCGTTCGGCTACGGCGTCGGCGGCTCGATCCCGTTCATGTCGGCCCTCGGCGTCAGGTACCCGAACGCGCAGTTCTTCTCGACGGGCGCGCTAGGCGCCGACTCGAACGCGCACGGGATCGACGAGAGCCTGCACATTCCCACGGTAAAGGCCCTCACGGCGTCGGTTGCCGAGGTCATCGCCACCCTCGCCGCCCAGCCAGACGGACAATCTCCGGCGAACACTTAGTGAAACTAATTTGCTAAGCTAACTTCATGCCCACGGCCACGAGCGCTTCGGTGAGCACGCTCGCGAGCGATTTCCGCCTTGCCGTCACTCGGCTTTCCCGCAGGCTGCGTCGCGAGCGGGCCGTCGGAACGGTCACCCCGGGCCAATTCTCGGTGCTCACGACGCTCGATTCCCATGGACCGCTCACCCCGAGCGCGCTCGCCGAGCACGAGCGCGTCCAACCGCCCTCGATGACCCGCATCCTCGGGCATCTCGAGGAGTTTGGCCTCGTCTCGCGACAAGCCGACGCTTCGGACAAGCGTCAGTACTTCGTCGCGCTCACCGAGGCGGGGAATGCGACGGTCGCCGAGGAGCGCCGCCGCAAGGACGCGTGGCTAGCGCAACGCCTCAACGAGCTCAGCACGGAGGATCGCGCCGCGATCGTCGCCGTGCTTCCCGTCATCGAGCGCCTCATCGGAGGATGAGCTCTACCTTCTCCTCGTTGCGCGTCCGCAACTATCGACTCTTCGCATCTGGCCAGCTCGTCTCTCTCGTCGGCTCGTGGATGCAACGCACCGGTCAGGACTGGCTCGTTCTGCGCCTTTCGCACAACAGCGGTTCGGCGGCCGGCATCACCCTCGGGCTCCAGTTCCTGCCCCTTTTGCTCTTCGCGCCGTTCGGAGGCGTGCTCGCCGACCGGTTCCCGAAGCGGCGCACCCTGATCGCCACGCAGACGGCGATGATGCTCCTCGCCCTCGCGCTCGGCCTTCTCGTCCTTTCTGGCGCGGCGACGCTGTACGAGGTCTACGGATTCGCCTTCGCGCTCGGCTGCGCGACGGCCATCGACAACCCGACGCGCCAGGCCTTCGTCGGTGAGCTCGTCGGCCACGAACACCTCACCAACGCGGTCGGCCTCAACAGCGCGACGTTCAACGGCGCGCGGCTCGTCGGCCCCGGAGTCGCCGGCATCATGATCGACGTCGTCGGAACGGGCTGGGTCTTTTTGGCGAACGCCATCTCGTTCACCGCCGTGCTCGCGAGCCTCGTGATGATGCGCGACGAGGAGCTTTTCGCGGCGCCGCGCCTTGCGCGCGCGAAGGGGCAGGTGCGTGAGGGCTTCTCCTACATCGCTAAGCGCCGAGAACTCGTGATCGCGATCGCGCTCGTCGGTGTGGTCGGCATGCTGGGCTTGAACTTCCCCGTCACCTTGGCGCTGATGGACAAGACGGTCTTCCACCGCTCGGCCGCGGGATACGGGCTGCTCACTTCCATCCTCGCCGCCGGCTCGCTCACCGGCGCGCTCGCCGCGGCGAGAAGACGCCGCTTCTCGATCTGGCAGCTCGTTCTGGCGGCGCTCGCCTTCGGGGTCGCTGAGAGCGTCGCGAGCGTCATGCCGGACTACGCCGCCTTGGCGATCGTGCTCGTCCCGACGGGATTCTTCGCGTTGACGATGTCGACGATGGCGAACTCGACCGTCCAGCTCGCCTCGGATCCTGGCATCCGCGGGCGCGTGATGGGTGTGTACATGCTCGTCTTCCTCGGATCCACGCCGATCGGCGCGCCGCTCATCGGCTGGGCGTGCCAGGAGCTCGGGG
>JBAVUF010000315.1:0-4843 GCA_049696635.1 Acidimicrobiales bacterium
GCTGTCGAGCGTTCCGCCGGAGATGCTGCCGCGCATCCACGTCGGAGAGTTCCCCGACGCCGTCGCCGTCGCACCCGACGGCGAAACGGCGTACGTGACGAGTTACACCGCGAACACCCTCACGCCGATCGACCTTTCGACGGGAAAGGCAGGCCATCCGATCGCGGCGGGCAACGGCCCGGCCGGGATCGCGATCAACCCCGACGGCAGGACCGCCTACGTCACCGACGCCGGCACGTCGCCGATCGGTGACACGGTCACCCCGGTCGATCTCGTGACGGGGAAGGCCGAGAGCCCGATCACCGTCGGAGACGGACCGCAGGCGATCGCGATCACCCCCGACGGGAAGATGGTCTACGTCACCGACGCCGGCTCGATCGTGACCGGACAAACGGGTGCGATCGGCAACACCGTCACGCCGATCAACCTCGCAACGAGGCGTGCGCTGCCCCCGATCACGGTCGGCAATGCTCCGATTGCGATTGCGATCTCGGGCGGGACCGCGTTCGTCGCGAACTCGGGGTCAGAGAGCGTCTCCACGATCAGCCTCGCGACGCGCACGGCCGGCGCGGCGATTGCCCTCGCCGGCGCGCCGCAGTCGATCGCGATCTCCGGCCAGGACGCCTGGGTCGCGGTGTCGAAGACGTCGCTGCCCTCCGCGAATTCGCTGACGCCGATCAACCTCATCTCCGAGACGGCCGGCACCCCCGTGCCGGTCGGCAACGCCCCGACGTCGGTCGCGATCGAGAACGGCACGGCGTGGGTCGTCTGCTCCGACTCGATCGTCCCGGTCGTGCTCTCTGCGCATCCGCACGCGAAATCCGCCGTCACCGTGCCGGGCGGCCCGTACGCGATTGGGCTCTACGTTCTCCGGTCGCGGTGAGCGCGACCGGTCAAGGCGTCCAACGCGACGTGCCGAAGCGGTAACCGACGCTGCGCACCGTTTCGATGAGGTGCGCGTTCTCCTCTCCGAGCTTGGCGCGCAGGCGCCGAACGTGGACGTCGACTGTGCGCGCCCCCCCGAAGTAGTCGTACCCCCAGACCGCGGACAACAACGCTTCGCGCGTGAACACCCTGCCGGGGCGGGCGGCGAGGTAGCGGAGAAGTTCATACTCCATGTACGTGAGGTCGAGCGGGCGGCCGTCGACGACAGCCTGGTAGGTCTCGAGGTTCAGGGCGAGCGGGCCGTAGACGATGACGTCGGCGCTCTTCGTCCGACCGGTTCGCCATAAAAGGTGCGACAGGCGCGCGTCGAGCTCGTCCTCGACAGAGCTCTCGAGCGCGAAGTCATCGAAGAGGTCACGTTCCCGTTCGAGCGCACCGATCGAGTTCTTATCGATGACGATCAGGATCGGGAACGCGCTCGAGTGCTCACGCAACGAGCGAACGAAGGCGAACGCGCGCTCTGGCGTTTCGACGGCGGACACGACGGCGCACGAATAGCCGTCGGGGGGCTCAAGGCGAGCGGCTGCCGCGGCGTCGGCGGCCGCCGACCACGAAAAGCCCGACATCGCGAGCGCCTTTTGCAGCTCGAAGGACGGAGGATCAGGAAAGCAGAGGATCGGTTCAGTCATTGTCGTGCCTTCTGCGGACCGGGCCTGTTCACTCAGAGCGCCGGAAGGTACCGGACGAGCTCGAACGGCGTGATCTGGCGCGTGTAGTCGTCCCATTCACTCCGCTTGTTGCGGAGGAACCACTCAAAGACGTGCTCTCCGAGCGTCTCGGCGACGAGTTCGGAATGCGCCATCACGCTCAAGGCCTCGTCCAAGGTGCGCGGCAGCGGCCGAATGCCGGACTTCGCCAGCTCCTCCGCACTCGCCTGGAACAGGTTCGTCTCCGCCTCGGCGGGAAGTTCGTAGGACTTCTCAATGCCGTGCAACCCCGCCGCGAGGATCACAGCGAACGCGAGGTATGGGTTGCACGCGGGATCGGGTGATCGATACTCGAGGCGGGCGGAGTCCGTCTTTCCCTGCTTCACGATCGGCACGCGCACCAGCGCGGATCGGTTGTTGTACGCCCACGACACCGCGAAGGGCGCCTCGTAACCTGAGACGAGCCGCTTGTACGAGTTCACCCACTGGTTCGTGACCGCGGTGATCTCCCGCGCGTGCTCGAGCAGGCCGGCCATGAACCGTCGCGCCGTGTCCGAAAGGCCGCGCTCGCCGTTCTCGTCGAAGAACGCGTTCTTGTCGCCCTCGAACAGCGACACGTGGGTGTGCATACCAGAGCCCTGCACTCCGGCGAGCGGCTTCGGCATGAACGAGGCGAAGACGTTGTGCTCCTGGGCGATCTCTTTGATGACGAGCCGGACCGTCATGATCGTGTCCGCCATAGTCAGCGCGTCGGTGTAGCGGAGGTCGATCTCGTGCTGGCTCGGCGCGTCCTCGTGCTGCGCGTACTCGACCGGTATTCCCATGTCCTCCAGGGTGAGGACGGTGCGCTTTCGAAGATCCGTCGCGAGATCGGCGACGGTGAGCTCGAAGTACGAGCCGGAGTCGAGCGGCTGCGGAGGCACGTCGGCGTTCGCGAAGTAGAAGTACTCGAGTTCGGGGGCGGCAAAGAACTCGAAACCGCGGTCGTGCGCCTGTCCGAGGGCGCGGCGCAGCACCTGGCGCGGGTCGCCTTCGAACGGGCTGCCGTCGAGGTTGGTGATGTCGCAGAACACCCTGGCGATCGTCGAATCGGCCCCGCTTTTGAAGGGCAAGATCTGGAAGGTCACCGGATCGGGCCGCGCGAGCACGTCGCTTTCTTGAACGCGGCTGAATCCGTCGATCGACGAACCGTCGAAGGTCATGCCCTCGTCGATCGCGTTCTCGAACTCCGCCGGGGGGATGGAGAACGTCTTCGGCGTCCCCAAGACGTCGGTGAACCAGAGCTGGATGAAGCGGACGCCGCGCTCCTCCACGGTCTTCAACACGTAGTCGCGCTGGCTTTCCATCGATCGTCCTTCCGCGCCGCCGCGTCCGTGGGCCGCTCCATTGTCGCAGGTCTCAAAGAGGCTCCGACCCGTGCGGCCGGTGTGAGCAGGTAGAACGTCGATCCCCGCTCGGTACCATGCATGGTTGTGAGTTCGCTTCGCGTCGCGCTCTGCCAAGTCGACGCGGTGGTCGGCGACTTCGAGCACAACGTCCGACTCGTCTTGGAGCGGCTCGAGCAGGCCGAGACCCTCGACGCCGATCTCGCGCTCTTCCCGGAGCTGTGCCTTACGGGGTACCCACCCGAGGATCTCATCTTGGAACCGGCGTTCGTCCGCGCGAGCGAAGACGCCTTCGAGCGCGTCGCGTCCGAATCGGGACGATGCGCGGCGATCGTCGGCTACGTCACCCATGACGGCGGCTTGCGGAACGCGGCGGGCGTGGTCGCGCACGGCGAGGTCTTTGGAAGTGCCTACAAGCAGTGCCTCCCGAACTACGGCGTGTTCGACGAGGCGCGTTGGTTCACACCCGGCCGCGGTGACACGCCGCTTTTCGTCATTGGCGGGGTGCCGATCGGCGTCGTGATCTGCGAGGACGCCTGGGAACCCGCGCCGATCGGCGAGCTCGCCCAAAGGGGCGCGACGCTGATCACGGTCTCGAACGCCTCGCCGTACCGGGTGGGCGCGAGAACCGAGCGCCTCGTCGTGCTGCGGGCGAGGGCCGCCGAGTCCCACCGGCCGATCGCCTACGTGAACCTTGTCGGGGGTCAAGACGAGCTCATCTTCGACGGCGGTTCGGTCGTCATCGACCACGGGGGAGAAATCGTCGCCTCCGCCCCGCAGTTCAGAGAAGGTGTCGTCGCGGTCGATCTTGAACTCGAAGAGGAGCTCATCGCCGGCGCCGGGAGTGTCCTTGTCACCGAGACCCCGGCGA
Organism: Acidimicrobiales bacterium; assembly: GCA_049696635.1. Taxonomy (GTDB): domain Bacteria; phylum Actinomycetota; class Acidimicrobiia; order Acidimicrobiales; family Bog-793; genus CAVRXQ01. Next base: position 3,849 of record JBAVUF010000315.1, read on the forward strand.
CCCGCCGTTCCATTGCACCGCCCGCTCGCAACGAGCCGCTCGACCCCGACGCCGAGGTTTACGCGGCGCTCGTGCTCGCGACGCGCGACTACGTGGAAAAGAACCGCTTTCGCGATGTCGTCGTCGGAATGTCGGGGGGAATCGACTCGTCGCTCGTGGCGACGATCGCGGCGGACGCGATCGGAGCACGGCACGTACATGGTGTCTCGATGCCGTCGCGGTTTTCGTCCGAGGGCTCACGCACCGACGCCGAGGCGGTCGCAGCAAACCTCGGCATCGACTACCGGCTAATCGAGATCGAGCCGGTGCACGCCGCATTTCTTGATGTGCTCGCGCCGAGCTTTTTTGGCCGCGGAGAGGACATCACCGAGGAGAACCTCCAGGCACGAATCCGAGGGACGTTGTTGATGGCGCTGTCGAACAAATTCGGCTGGCTCGTTTTGACGACGGGCAACAAATCGGAGACCGCCGTTGGGTACTCGACGCTTTACGGCGACACCGCGGGTGGCTTCGCGGTGATTCGCGATGTGCCGAAGACACTCGTCTACGCGCTCGCCAACCGCAGGAACAAAGTCGCCGGTGCGATGCTGATCCCCGAGTCGGTGCTTTCGAAACCGCCGTCCGCCGAGCTGAAGCCGGACCAGCGCGACGACGATTTCCTTCCGCCGTACGAGGTCCTCGATCCGATCCTCGAGGCCTACGTCGAGCACAATCGTACGGTCGGGAACCTCGTCGCCGACGGGTACGACGCGGCGCTCGTCCGCCGGGTCTTCCGACTCGTCGACCAGTCGGAGTACAAACGGCGGCAAGCGCCGCTCGGGCCACGGGTGACGAGTCGCGGGTTCGGGCGCGACCGCCGGATGCCGATCACGAATCACTTCCTCGATGATCTCGAATCGACGCGCACCTGAAGATGGGGCTGTCACTCGTGGCGCTCGCCGAGCTCGTCGACCGCTGCCGGGCGGTCGAACTCGCGAGCTTTCGCGCGCTCGGGG
>JBAVUF010000316.1:0-14615 GCA_049696635.1 Acidimicrobiales bacterium
GCGTCCTTTATGCGGTGGACCTAGTTCGGATTCCGAGAAGCGAGGCAAATGGGAGAGCGACAGCGGTCGTTCCTCGAGGCGTCACTACCGCACCTCGACGCGATCTACCGCCTCGCCCGCCGATCGACGAGAGATCGGGAGTCGGCCGAGGATCTTGTGCAGGAGACGTACCTCCGCGCCTTCGCGCACTACGAGGAGGGCTCGGTCGAGAACGCGAAGGCCTGGCTGACGACGATCTGCCTGAACCTCGCGCGGAGCGAGGCTCGGCGACAGGCCCGCCGACCCTCCGAAATGCCGGTCGAGGATCTCGAGCGCGTGCGAACCTCGGGCGAGGACATCTTCGACCAAGTCGACGCCGCACTCACGAGAGGCGAGATCGACGCAGCGCTGAACGAGCTCCCGCCCGAGCAGAAGTTGGCGATCGTGCTGATGGATCTCGTCGGCCACTCGGCGTCGGAAGTCGCGGCAATCCTCGCCTGCCCTCGAGGGACCGTTTTGGCCCGCGTCCACCGCGGTCGTCGTCGGCTCGTGGCTCTCCTTGCGCAGCGGGGGATCGGCCGTGACGTGCTCTGAGGATCGGCTCGTCGCATTCTTGGCGGGCGAGCTCTCGGCGGGCGAGGCACGCGAGTTCGACGAACACCTTTTGGGATGTGAGGCGTGTTGGCGATCCGTGCAGGATGACCGGGTGGCCCGCCTCGCCCTGGCGCGGCTACGCGAACCGGCGCCTGACGGGCTTTCCGATCGGATCGCACTGCTCGTCGATATGTCGCCAGATCGGCCCGCCGAAGCATCCCGCTTCGGCGAGGCACCATCGTGGAAGCGCGCTCGCGGCGGACCTTCAAAAGCGCTGCGACGTCGCTTGCTGCCGGCCGCGATCGGCCCAGTCGCGGCATCCGGCCTGGCGATCGGACTCGTCGTTGCGACCGGGTCGTCACCTGGCATGCCGGCGCAAGTGGCCGCCGTCGCCGCGGTCGCCGAGCCGATGTCGTCTGCTTCCACTGCGCCTGACCAGCGCCGCATGACGGTCGACGGCGAAACTATGCGCGTGCGGTTTTTCGTCGTCGATCACGTCGTCGTCACGGTGGCAACTGCGAGGTCGCCGTTTCCGATGGTCTCGTCGTCCGATCTCGAGAAGGGCTCGACATCGCGTAGCTGGCTTGCGACGGTGGGGGATCTCGGGGCGTTTTGCATGAATCGCGGCGGCAGGGGCGAATCGATGCTTGTCGTCGCGAAGATGCCGGCAGCCGAGTTGCCGGCCCTCGCCGTCCGCCTGCACCTCATATGAGCGCTCGCACCTCACGCGATCACCTCGGTAGAAAGAGCGTCCAGAAGAGCTCGAATCGCGCCGGATCGAATGGTTCGGGGGAGCCCGTTCCGGTCACAGACGCTGCGGGCCCGCCCCCCGGTCAGCTATCGGCAGGAAAGCCGATCGGACGACGACTCTTCCTCGGGATAATCGGGCTCGGCGGGCTCGGCGTCGTCTTCGGCAACACCTTGCAGCGGATCGTCGGAGCCATCGTCGCCCCGTTCACCAACAAGAACGGTTCCGGCCTGGGAGCGCTCATTCCCGGCGCGAATCGCTTCCGCCTCTACACGGTGACCGGCTCTTTCCCCGACATCCCGACATCGAGCTACAGCCTGCGTGTCGAGGGCCTCGTCGAGCATCCGCTCGAGCTCACCTTCGATGACCTTCGCGCAATGCCGCGTACCGAGCTCGTGCTCCCCTTCCAGTGCGTGACCGGGTGGCGAGTTCCCGACGTCCACTGGGCGGGGGTGCGCCTCGCCGACCTGATCGACCGCGCTGGGCCGGGCGCGGGTGCCCACGCCGTCGAGTTCACGTCATACGACGGCATATACAGCGAAAGCCTGACGCTCGACCAGGCGCGCCGTTCCGACGTGATCGTCGCCTACGAGATGCTCGGCGGCCCGATCACATCCGAGCACGGTGGGCCGGTGCGTCTCTACGTCGCCCCGATGTACGGCTACAAGTCGGCAAAGTGGCTGCGGTCAATCTCGCTCGTATCGCTCGCCATCCCAGGATTCTGGGAACAGGAGGGCTACGCGATCAACGCCTGGGTCGGCCGCTCGAACGGACGCAACGATGCGCCCATCGCCTGAGGTGCGAGGCGACGCGGCAAAGGTCGTCCGCTTCGACCGAGTCGAGCGCGCCGCCCACTGGCTGACCGCCGCCCTCGTTCTAGTGCTCGTCGTGACGGGCGCGATCTTGTACATCCCCGCATTCAGCGTGGCGGTCGGCCGCCGGCTGCTCATCGAGGACATCCACGTTTACGTCGGTGTTTGCGTGTTCGCCCCACTCGTGATTTCGCTCGTTGGATGGTGGGGTCGCGCGCTTCGCCGCGACCTCACTTCGATGAACCGTTTCACGAAAAAAGAGGTTGCCTGGCTGAGAAGCTTCGGCGCCCGTGGGCACGACGCGATCGGCAAATTCAACCCTGGAGAGAAGCTCAACACCTACGCGGTCGGCGCGCTGCTCGTGATGCTGCTTTTCACCGGCATCATCATGCGCTGGGGGAGCTTCGCCTCGGTGAGCTGGCGCACGAGCGCCACCTTCGTCCACGACTGGTTCGCGGTCTTCCTCGCCGCTCTCATCGTCGGCCACATCCTGTTCGCACTGACGCACCCAGCGTCCCTGCGATCGATGGTGACCGGTCGGGTCACGATGCGCTGGGTGAAGCGGCATGCGCCTGCGTGGGCATTTGCGCGCGAGGACGCGCCGAATCGGTTTGACGATGGCCCTGCAGGCGAGGTGCCCACCAACGCCGCTCGAGTCAGTGCTCAACGACAAACGCGAGGACAACAGCGATGAAGCACAACGGGTCACCCCTCTCTTCCTCGTCGCTTCGATCGGCGTCGGCGCCGGCGCAGCAAGCGTGGGAGCGGCGCCGGTCGGTGGGGCGGCGATTCACCGCTCGATGGCACCCGTGATGAAGATGGGCAAGCTCGCGAAGATCGACTCGAAGACGACTTTCACCCTCGACGTCGGACACATCATTACGTCGTGAAGATCGACGACATGGCGCACATCAAGCTCGACCACAAAGACGTCGCGCCCTCGAAGCTGAATGTCGGCGACACGCTTACGGTTCACGGCCCGCTCGAGATGGGGATGATCGACGCGACCAGCATTTGTGTCGCGATGTGAACTTCGCGGCGGGCTTTTAGCCTAACGGGGTGAACACGCGACGCGAGCTGGCGCAGGCGCCAAACGCGTGTGCCCGAACAGCAAGGGGCCTGATCACCGACCAAGCCGCACGTGCGAGACGTCGCCTCGCCCTCTACAGTCCGTCGATGAACGTCGAGATCGGACGGCGCGTATGACGAAGGCGACCCGCGGTTTCACGAGCCGTCGCGCGGACCGCGACCCGCGCCTGCCTCCCGGTCAGTACGACACCGGGGCGACGTGGCCGGTCCTCACCGCCGAGCCGACGCCACACCTTGACCCTGCCACGTGGACATTCGCCATCGAAGGCCTCGCCGAGCGCCCGACCAGTTGGACCTGGGACGAGATCCACGCCCTCCCAGCGGCCACCTTCGAGGGCGACATCCACTGCGTGACGACCTGGTCGAAGCTCGGGATGCGTTTTGACGGGGTCTCCGTCGATACCCTGCTCGACCTCGCGGGACCAAGCGCGGACGCGACGTATGTGCTCGCGTTCTCGCACACCGGCTACACGACGAATCTTCCCCTCGCCGATGTCAAGGGCGGCCAAGCATGGGTCGTTTGGGAGGTGGACGGCGGGCCGCTGCCCACCGAACACGGCGGCCCCGCGCGGCTTTTGGTTCCGCACCTGTATTTCTGGAAAAGCGCGAAGTGGGTGGCCGGACTGCGGCTTCTCGATCACGACGAGCCCGGCTTCTGGGAGCAGAACGGCTATCACAACCACGGCGATCCCTGGCTCGAGCAGCGCTACTGGGGTGATTGAGAAGCCGTCATCGGCGCCTGCGCCGAGCGGTGGATGGCAATCGGCGACGGTTGCGAGCATCCATCCAGAGACGCCGACGGCGAAGACGTTCACGCTCGGTTTCGAGCAACCAACTCCGTATCTCGCCGGTCAGCACCTGATCATTCGCCTCACAGCTTCGGATGGCTACACCGCGTCGCGTGCGTATTCGATCGCGTCCGCGCCTGACTCTTCGAACAGTGCCGATGTCACCATCGAGCGCCTTCCCGGAGGCGAGGTGTCGATGTTTCTTCACGACGAAGTCGCCGTCGATGACGTCGTCGATGTTCGCGGACCGATCGGAGGGTGGTTCGTCTGGCGCGGAGACACGCCGGCGTTGTTGATCGGTGGTGGTTCGGGGATCGTGCCGGTGATGGCAATGCTTCGACTCGCACGCCGCCTCGAACACCCCCCGGGCGTCCACCTGCTCGTCTCGGTGCGCAGTCCAGACGACCTCTACTACTCGGACGAGCTTCCAGGACCGGACACCACGGTGGTCTACACGAGGAAGAGCCCGGCGGACTCGCGTCGACCGACCGGTCGCATCTCCCGAGACGACGTCGATCCGCTCGTCGAGCCGCTCGCGACGGCCTATATCTGTGGCTCGGCGCCCTTCTGCGACGCCGCGACCGAGATCATCATCGACTCTGGGATCGAGTCGGAGCACATCCGCATCGAGCGATTCGGTCCGAGTGGCTGACGTTCAAGCGTCGCGACTTGGGCGCGAACTCACCGGGCGCGTTCACCGCTGGGGTTGGCGTCGACCGTGCCCGACCTGTGCCGATCGCACGACTCGGCGAAATTGACCGCAGCGGTCAGCGGGTCATCCGCTGTTATGCGGATTAAGGCGATGGCGCATCTGTTCCAGGGCGAGCAGCCGATGTTCCATCTTCTCGGGCGCCGCGGAATCGCGCGATCGGATGCGACTCTCTAGCGACGAAAGACGCTCGAGTTCCTGTCGGATCAGCTCCGGCTTGTCGGATTCGGCACTCGAGTTCAGCGCCCGATGGAACGCCTCGAACGCGTCTTTCGATCGTTTGAGGCCGAGACGCGAAGCGATCGCCGCGAACGACAGTCCGGTTGAGCGAAGCGCGAGCGCGTCTTCGTCACTGTGACGTCTGGGCGGTCGTGGCGAAGCCGGCCGCTCGCTGGAACGACCGTCGTGAGAGCCTCGGCGGAAGTCGGGCCTTCCGCTCCTAGGCAGGACGAACTGCTCTCGCCTGGAGTCCTTTTGGTCCCTCGGCGGTCTCGAACTGCACGTGTTGCCCCTCTTCGAGGCTGCGATACCCGGTGCCCTCGATCGAGGAGTGGTGGACGAAAACGTCTGGCCCCCCGTCGTCTTGGGCGATGAACCCGAAGCCTTTATCCGAGTTGAACCACTTGACCGTTCCCGTAGCCACTGGCCTTCCTTTCGTGCGCAAAGGGTTCGCCGAAGGACCTAGTGGACGACGGCAGAGAATCGGTGTGCGCTTGGCGCCGTTCTACGCGATCGACGCTACCCGAATTCTCGAGGCTCAGTTCCCTGGACAGGCATTTTGGGAGTGAACTCGGTGACCTGTGCCGGGGGAGCGACATCGACGAACGTCGCGCGAGACGGGTCGAGCATTGTCGTCGACACCCGGATCATCCGACTGCGGGCCGAAGCGGTGAGGCGTATGGTTCGCTCCGGGCCAGCTGATCGAAAAGGGGGTACGGCGATGGCGGACTCGGTGCGACGTGTCGAGTATTTCTACGTGACCCTTCCCGACCTGCCGGGTGAAGGCGAACGGGTCTTTTCCATGTTGCGGGACGGCAACGTCAACCTGCTCGCCGTCCTCGGATTTCCCAGCTCAGGGGGTCGCACACAAGTCGATCTCGTGCCGGAGGATCCGGCCGCGTTGCGTGCGGCGGCAGAAAGATCTGGCCTCATGCTCAGCGAGGCGAAGCATGCCTTCCTCATTCAGGGCGACGATCGGATCGGGGCCGTGGAGGGCACGCTCTCGAAGCTCGCCGAAGCGGGAGTGAACGTCACGGCTGACGCAGCCGTTTGTGACGGGTCGGGGCATTTCGGCATGATCGTGTGGGTCGGCGGGGCGGACTACGAACGAGCGGCAGGTGCGCTCGGGGTCTGAGATCGCTACGAGGCGATATCAGTTGCGCGGTCGTTGTGCGCAATAGACGAATGAAGGAACGGAGGTGCCGATTGTCAACGGTTGAGGACGCGCTCGGCTTCGAACGTGACATCAAGCCGCTTTTCCGAGAGCGAGACCGCGAATCGATGATGCGCGTCCGTCAATTTGACCTCTGGGCCTACGACGACGTGCGTACCAACGCCCAGGACATTTTGCGGACGCTTACCGCTGGCCGGATGCCGTGCGACGGCGCGTGGCCCGCGGATCGGGTTCAGGTATTCCAAAGCTGGACCGAAACGGGAATGGCTCCTTAACCAAGCACGGTTCGAGCGACCCGCGCCTCTGGCTCCTCAGGTGACGGGAGGAATCTCGCCTTGGGCGCTCGAAGCGAGCACCGGATCCCAGTTGCAGACGGCGCACGCGTGGGCGATCACCGAGCGCCCGAACTCGACGGCGGCCTCGAGCGGGGCGCGGCTCGCGATTACGTCGTCCCAATCGAAGAGGTACTCGCCCAGATTCGGGTCCCAGCGTGCCCGCGAAGGCGAGACCACCGCGCCGGCGAAGCCCTCGGGGGCGGGAAACGCGTAGGCGAAGAAGGCCGCACGGGAATAGCGGGTGTCACCGGGCCACCAACCCAGCTCGATCTGCTCGGCGTTCGCCGCGTTGCGAGCGATGAAGCCATTCGACGGGGGGTCCACCGCTCGGCCCGAGAATAGGCTGATCGCCAGGTCGAAGCTTCCCCACCACGCGTTCACGGGGCTCGACCGACCGCGATACGGGGCACGCACCTCGGCGAGGGCGCGAGCCGCGCGGGTCGCGATCGCGAAGTACGTCGTGACCTGGGCCGTGTCGTAGGACCGGTGCTCGTGGTCTTCGTCGAGCGGAGTTTTCCATGGCACCTCTTGAGGCGCGGGATTGATCCGCACGGGACCGACGAGCGCTGCGGTCGCCTCGAGCACCTCCCGGGTTACGTCGGCGACGGCGCGATTCGGCGTGAGTGGGACGCGACGGGACCGGCCATCGCTGTGTTCGATCACTGCCTCATGTGTGCGGAGATCGAGCGAAACGACGAATGTCCCGGATTTGTTCGGTGCAGGCAGCGATGCGGTTTCCCAGCCGCGAGCAGAAAGGCGAAGCGCGGCGTGTTGGAGTTGCGGTTCCGGCGGCGCCAAGCTGGCGGCGAGCTTGCCGAGCACCTGAGTGTGGGCGTGGAGGGTGTCGCAGGTGGCGCTCCACACGTCGTAGTTCAACGACGGCCACCGGGAACTCTCATCGAGCGTCACGGCGAACTCCTTTTCTGATGTTCGATTCGTCGGCGGACACCTCCGTGCGCGGCGCCGGCGATCCGCAGCCCTCATTGTCTGGGCTGTCCTGGCCGACGAACGCCGCGGGTACGTCCATCATGATGCCACCTTAAGCCGATGCTTAATCATTGAAGTATGGTGAGACATGGCGACCCCTCAAGAGCCGCGCTGGCTCGGCCAAGAAGAGGAGCAGGCCTGGCTCACACTGGTTTCCGTCTTGCTCACTCTGTCCGCAGCTCTCGACGCCCAGCTCCAGCGCGACGCCGGAATGACTTTCTACGAGTACACGGTGCTTGCCCGACTGTCCAACGATCCCAACCACTCGGTGAGGATGAGCGACCTTGCTGTTCTTACCAACGGTTCATTGCCGCGCCTTTCGCAGGTGGTGACGAAGCTCGAACAGCGCGGATTGGTCCGTCGACGAAAGGACGCGAGTGATGCGCGTTGCACCTTTGTCGTGCTCACCAATCTCGGGTTGAAGAGCTTGGAGAGGGCCGCCCCCGCCCACGTAGGATCGGTGCGACGACTGGTCTTCGACCCGCTGACCCCGACCCAGGTTCGCCAACTACGCAACGTCCATCGCCGCATCAAGGCAGCGATGGCGGCCGATAGTGCCGTCCTCTGAAAGCCGGCCGAGCCGACCGAGAAATCACGCAACGGAACAAGACTCACTGGTCTCGCGACCCATCGCAGTCGCGACTTCGGCGCGATCATCTGCAAAGTGCGGGCAAAAGTGTTCCGATTCGTGCGCGACTTCCCAGCCCTCGCAGCTATCTGCCTTCTCGCGGTTGCGATGCCGGGTACGGGGACTCTCCAAATCGCGACCGGTGGTTCGTCCGCGACGATGCTCGTTTCCCGAGGGTCGTCACAGTTCATCCGTGGGCAAATTTCGCGTCTGAGGGTCACGCTCAGCGCGCAACCGACGCGAGTCACTGCAGGGTCACCCGTACGGTTCACCTTGACAATGGTCTCCGACGACGCTCTTGGCGCGTTCGGCTACGACGTCAGGTTCGGGGACGGAAAGAGCCGGACAATCGCGGTGCCGCAGTTCTGCCTCGCGCCCCCAGGGAGGCCCGAGCGCGCCACGTGGCGGTTCTCGCATCGATACTCGACGGCTGGGCATTACCACTTGTCGGTACTCGGGTACGTGAACTGCACCTCGGAGCACGCGACCGAGGCAATCACCGTCATCGTCACCAAGTGATAGTCGCCGTCGGCAGTCGAGATCGACCGCTCGGCGAGTGACGCGCCGTCCGAGGAAGGAAAGGTCAGCGACTCGCGAGGCTTTCGAAACCGTCCATTCCTGTGTGTCAGGTTGTTAGTCGGGCACGCTGTCCCGACGTCAGGTGCGTCGGCCGCAAACTCCTGATCAGTTCGATGCGGTGATCTGAAATCTCGTAACCCTGTTCGGCGTCGCTTTAGTGCTCGTCCCAGTGGCCGGCGTGCTCCGCGTGGCGGTGGTCGCCATCGACGTAGTCGACGTGATCGCCATGACGGACCTCTTCGTGGCCGCATCCGCTCGTGTGCTGATGCGAGTGGCCGCCCTCGTGAATCACGTGTGCCTCCGGCGCACACTCGTCCCAGTGGCCCGAGTGGGCGTGATGGGCGTGACCGTTGTGGAGGTAGTCGGTGTGGTCGTCGTGTCGAACTGGGACGTGTTCACAGCCCGGTCCGTGGTCATGATCGTGGGCCTGATGCGGCTCGTGTTCGATGCTGATCATCGTGTTTCCTCCTTGATACGTCGGTCGATTCGGTTTCTTGTCGACGATGGGCGCTCGATCCGCTCGTGACCGTGGGCGACCGCATCTCGGGCGATGTGGGCGACATGTTCATCCGCGAGCGCGTAAACGATCTCCTTGCCGCGGCGCGTGCCGACCACGAGCCCGCTCGTGCGCAGCACTCGCAGGTGTTGTGACGCCAGCGCTTGTGAAATGCCGAGGTGCCTGACGAGCTCGTGCACGCAGCGCCCACCGCCGGTCAGCTCCAAGACGATCGCCAGTCGGTTCGGACTCCCGAGGGCTCGAAAAAGGTCGCACGCTGCATCAACGTTGCGGGCCGTTGCTGTTTGCGCCGTTTCCGGTTCCACCATCACATAAACATATTAGTGACTGTTTACGTGACGTCGTGGCGCCCCTCGGGTCGACGCTTCTCGACTGACGGTTGGGTCGCGAACGCCATCGACGCGGGAGCCGAATAGAACGTCCTACCCCGCCCTTTTACGGGATGGCGAACTCGACGCCAGACGAGCGCACGAAGCGGCGCCGCCGCCAGAACGCGACTCCTCGCCCCACGCCATAACAACCGGCGCCATACATCCCGACGAAGAAACCGACGGGCCAGTTCGTCCAGTAGGAGGAAGCGATCGCTAGCCAGACCGTCAACAGCGCGAGGACGACCGAGAGACCGATCGCGACGAGCGGTCGGTTGGTCATGGAGCGGGCCGCCGCGGGCGGGCCGACCATCAAGCTGAAAATCAGCAACGCGCCGACGACGGGCACGGTCATCGCCGTGGCGAGCGCGAGGACAACGAGGAACGCTATCTCCATGCGGTGGGTGCGAACACCTCGTGCTTCGGCGATCTCAGGGACGACCGATGCGAGCATGAGCGGCCGGTAAAGAAAGCCGACGGAGGCGATGCAGGCAATCGCGAGTAGCCCGGTGGGGAGGATCTCGGTGGTGCTGACGCCGAGTACCTCGCCAAAAAGCAGCGAGAAGATCTCCGGCTCGTATTCGGTGCTCCTAGACAGGAAGAGCGCCCCGAGAGCGAGCATCATCACGAGGGCAAGCGCGGTGACGACATCGTGTCGACCGCGCCGGCCCATCTGCCCGATCCCAAGCGCGGCGAAGAGGGCGAACGCCGCGAGTCCGAGGATCGGATTGAGCCCGAGCAGGTTCGCTCCAGCGGCGCCGGCGAACGCGCCGTTTGGGATCGCGTGCGCGGCGAACGCCGAGCCGCGAAGTACCACGAAGAAGCCGACGACCCCGGCAACGACGGCGACGATTGTCGAGATCGCCCACGCATTCAGCATGAAGCCGCTGCTGAACACTCAGCTCTTCTCCTCCAGCGGGAGTCGCGGCTCTTCGGCGGCGAGGACCGCGAGTCGCGGTACCGACACGTCCTCGTTTCGGCGCGCGATACGGATGCCACGGACCCCCGATGCGAGGTAGCTCACGAAGATGACAGCGACGATGAAAAAGCTCACCGGCCAGCCGTTGTGCGCGGTACCCCAGTAGTAGCTGTCGTACGCGAGGAGAATGCCGAGCCATGTGGCGACAACGCCGATCGAGGTCGCAAACAACAGTGCAAGACCCATGCGTTTCGTCAGCCGGAGCGCGATGGCCGGCGGTCCGATCAGCAGGGCGGTGGACAGGATCGTGCCGATCGCCAGCGAAGAGAGCCCGACAGCAGGCGCGAGCGCGAGCATGTAGAGGACCCCGACGAGCCGCACCGGAACGCCACGCGCCTTCGCGATGTCGTAGCTGACCGAGCTCAGCAGCAGCGGCCGGTACATGACCGCGGTGAGCACCAGCGCGAGTGCCGCGAACGCGATCACATAGGGCACCGTCGAGCCCTGGATCACGAAGATCGAGCCGAAGAGGATCTGCTGGCTTGCTCCCGTAGTCGCACCCGTCGTCGTGTCGAGGTAGAGGAACAGCGCCGCTGCCCCGATTGCTGCGCCGAGCACGATGCCGGTCGCGAGATCGCGTCCTCGCGCCCGTCGCACGCCGATCGCTTCCATCGCCCCTGATCCGAGGATCCCGCCCGCCACGAAGCCCGTGAGGGGGCTGAGGCCGATGAGGAGCGCTCCCGAGCCACCAGCGGTCGAAAGTTCTGTCAGCGTGTGGCCAGCGAAGGACTGGCCCCGGATGACGGTGAAGACGCCGACCAACGCGGAGACGACAGCTACCAACCCTCCGACCAAAAGCGCGGTGTGGACGGGTTGGCTCGAGAAGAATCCTGGCCCGAATACCCAGTCGTGGACGCGCATCATCGTTCGCCGCGCATAAGCGCGGGGCTCTCGGCGAGCGTCTCTTCGTCGCCGCTTCCGTGACCAGCGACCACGAGGATGCGGCCGTGCACCTTGAGGACGTCGACGTGATGCCCGTAGAGCTCGCTCAAGACATCGGGGCGAACGACCTCATCCACCGTTCCGCTCGCAGCGCGACCACCGGCCAGGTAGATGATCCGATCCATCACTGGGAGGAGTGGATTCATCTCGTGCGCCGAGAGCAGCACGGCAACGCCCTGCTCCTCGGCGAGGTGCTGCAACAATTCGACGATCTCTTGTCCGCTCCGGATGTCGAGATTCGCGAGCGGCTCGTCCAAGAGCAAAAGCCGCGGACGGCTGATGAGCGCATGGGCGATGAGCACCCGCTGCTGCTCGCCTCCGGAGAGCTCTCCGACGCGTGCGTTTGCGAAGCTGCGCGCGTCGACCGCGTCGAGCATCGCTTCAACCATCGCGCGGCGCTTTGTCGAACCGATGGCGAACCCGAATCGGGTGCCATCGAATCCGAGCGCGACAAGGTCCTGGGCTCGAAGTGGGAAGTCCGTATCGATCAAAGCCTTTTGGGGGACGTAACCGATTGATCGATTGCGGCTCGACCGGGGCTTCCCGTCGACGAACACCTCACCCGCGCTCTGCCGTTGCAGCCCAAGGATCACCCGCAGGAGCGTCGTCTTGCCGGCGCCGTTCGAGCCGATCAATCCGGTGAACTCGCCCGCCTGCAGTGAGAAAGAGACGTTGTCGAGCACGCGACGGCCTGCCAGCCAAAGGTCGATCCGCTCGAGGCGCAGTACCTCGGTCGTGGCGATGTGCGCCGGATGCTCGCTCGTCACAGATGCTCGGTCGAAACCTTGTTGACGACTGCTTTTTGGATCGCCTGTACCTCAGCAAGCATCCAGGACTGGTAGTTGTAGCCGGGGGTGGGCATCGTCTCGTACACGCCGACCACGGGAATCCCCGCTTTCTGCGCAGCCAGACGGAACGATGTCGTGAGCGCGTCGACGACCTGCTGGTTGTAGACGAACACTTTGACCCTGTGGTGGGTGAAGAAGCCTTCCTCGAGGGAGATGTCCTGCGGAGACGGATCGACGCCGTTCATGATGTCCGCCTGCATCCCAAACGGCGTCAGATTGTCGGCACCAAGCGCCTGAAGCATGTAGTCGGCGACCGGTTCGGTCGTCGCGACCCGGGTGCCGGCGTATTTCGAACCGAACGCCACGATCGCATTCAGCCAAGGAGCGAGCGAAGCGTCGAAGGTCTTCAGGTTCGATTGGAAGTAGGACGACGCAGAGGGGATCAGCTCTGAAAGGTCTGTTGCGATCGCCAAGGCGACCCTCGGCATCGTCTCAGGGTTGTACCAAAGGTGCGGGTTCGGTGTGCTGTTCGGGAGCCCGAGGAGCGTCTGCACGTCGATGACCTTGCGCTTGGAGTTCGGCGAGGCCGACTCGATCTTGTTCATAAACGTGTCGTAACCGACGCCGTTCTGCACGATGAGCTTGGCTGTGCTCACGACACTTGCAACGCTCGGGCTCGATTCGAACGTGTGCGGATCGGTGTTCGGGTTGTTCAGGATGGACGAGACGGTGACGTACTTGCCCCCGATCTGTCCGATGACGTTCGCATACTCGTTCTCGGCTCCGACCGCGACGATCGTTGAGGTGCGGTGGTTTGCGGTTCCCGTCGTGGACGCACCGACCGTCGAGCCAACGGCAAAGACGACCATCGGGATCAGGGCCCCAATCAGGGCTTTTGTGCGAAATCGCCTCAACATTTCGAGGGGCTCTCTTTCCTCTTCTTCGATCCGGCCGGCGGCCAGCCTCTTTCCTAGAATAGTAATCACTCTCGAAACTTGCTCGTCAATTCTCTCGCCACCGAGACGGCCGCAGCGGCTTGTCACCCGGAAAAACGTGCCGGGGGCGCCAACACGGGGGTGACGTCGAACAAGACGTGCTTTTGTTCAGATCTCTCGGCTAGTCGACGCGCGACGACGTGCAGCGAGGAATTCGCTCATCTGTTTCGTGCCGCTCAGAGCAGGCGCAGGCTCGCGGCCCTCCGATAGGCGTCGAGCGACTCGAGCGGGCCCGGTCGGCCGAGGAGGTAGCCCTGGCCGCAGTCGACCCCAAGTTTTTTCAACGCATCGAGCTCACCCTTGGTTTCGATTCCCTCCGCGACCACGGTGGCGCCGAGTTCGGGCGCGAAGGTGACGAGGGCGCCGACGAGGCTGTGGCGAACCGGATCAAGGTCAACGTGGCGAATGAGATCTCTGTCGATTTTGACGATGTCCGGAGCGAGCTTGAGGATGTGGGAGAAACTGGAAATCCCGCTACCGGTGTCATCGATCGCGAGGGAGACGCCCCGCGCGCGAATCGCCCACAGGGCTTCGCGGAGTTGCGGGTAGTCGTCGACCTGGAAGTACTCGGTGAGCTCCACGACGATGCGACGCGTATCGCACGTTTCTAGGGCTTCAGCAAACTCTGCACTTTCGATCGCCTGGGGACCGACGTTGACCGCGAGGTAGCAGTCGGGAGGGAGATGATCGCGGTGGCTGAGCGCTTCGCGCACCGCCGCACACTCGAGCTCGATGCCGCGTCCGATCCGATGGGCTTCCGCGAACCAGACGTCCGGGGGTCGATACGGCTCGGGGAGGAAGCGAGCTAGCGCCTCGACGCCGATCATCTCACCTGTTCGCAGGTCGATAACCGGCTGGAAGAGCATGGAGAGTTCGCTTCCAGCCAAGACTCGACCTATGCGCTTTTCGGCGTCGACGTCGACGACAGCGCCAGGATTCAAGATGGAGGCGACGAATCTCGTGATCCCTGTGACGTCCGGGCTGTCGTCCGCTTCCGAGCCGCTGTGGATTTGGGCGAGCGTCGCGTCGGCGACGCTGCTCAGCTCGAACGCCGTCATGATCGTCGCGGTGATGAGCTCGGCGAGCGCTGTCAGGGTCGCCACGTTTCGGTCGTCAAACGCGCCCGCAGACGACGACGTCACCAAGAGCGCGCCCAACGGGTGAGTCGCCCGCAGCAGTGGCACGCAGACCAGCGACACCGCTCCAACGAGGTAAGCCGCCTCGCGGTCGACCCGGGGATCCGACGCGGTGTCGTCGCAGCGGAGTGTCGAGCGGCTGCTGACGGCGAGTCCGGAGAGGCTTCGGTCGACGCCGAGCCGTAGGCCGGCCGATCTCGCCAGGGTGCCTGCTCCGCACACACAGACGAGTTCGTCTCCGTCGACGAG
>JBAVUF010000317.1:0-8265 GCA_049696635.1 Acidimicrobiales bacterium
GACGACGAGCCCGTCGAGTGCGGGATCGTCGGCGAGCGCCTCGCTCGGCACGCCGTCGTTCGTGCGAAGCGCAAGCTCGAGCCGCTCGATCATGGCATCGTCCTCGCCAAGTCGCTCGCGCCACGCGACCGGGGAGCGGCCTTCGTCGATCCGAGCGATGTAGCGCTCGAACGAGGAGACGTTCGCATATCGCGCCCCGCCGTAGTGGCTGTGCGCGGCGCAACCGAAGCCGAGGTATTCGCCGCCCCGCCAGCACGAGAGGTTGTGCCGGCACTCGTGGCCCGGCTTCGACCAGTTCGAGATCTCGTACCAGCGGTACCCAGTCGACGAGAGCCGCTCGTCGATCATCTCGTAGCGCCGCGCGCAGTCGTCGTCGTCGGGGTGACGTGTCGGGTCGCGCGAGAGCGGCGTGCCTGCCTCGACGGTGAGCGCGTACGCGCTGACGTGCGGCGGCGCGGGCTCGAGCGCGAAGAGCGCGTCGAGGCTCGCGAGCAGGTCCTCGTCGCGCTCTGCCGGTGCGCCGTAGATGAGGTCGATGTTGAAACTCGCAAACGCGAGCTCGCCGATCGTGCGCGCCGCCGCAGCGACCGATGCGGTGTCGTGGCGTCGCCCGAGACCGACGAGCACATGCGGGACGAAGGACTGCGCCCCGAGCGAGACGCGACTCACGCGGCTCGCGCGCGCCTCTTCAAGGAATTTCGGTGTCGCCGACTCCGGGTTCGCCTCGACGGTCACCTCCGCCTCTGGTGGCGCGTCGATCGTCGAAAGGATCTGGGTGAGGGCTCCGGGCGGAAGCAGCGATGGCGTCCCACCGCCGATATAGACGGTCGACGGGGTCCGCCATCTACTTGACTCGCGCACCCCTTCGATGTCACGAATGACGGCATCGACGTAGGCACTGGCGCGGTCGCGCCTGCCGACGGTGGTAACGAAGGCGCAGTAGTCACAGCGCGAGGCGCAGAAGGGGATGTGGACGTAGATCCCGAACTCGGATGCGTCGACCCGTTCTTCCACCCGATCAGCTTCGCCGATCAGGTGGAGTTACTTCGAATAGAGGAGACCGAGCTCGCCGAGGCGACCGATCATTTCGTCGAGACTCAACCCGAAGGTCGCGCCGATGACCCGGATGTCCTCTTCTCGGATCGTGAGCACCCGGCCGTTGAAGTCCTGCCGCTCGAGCTGGATCTTCGTCAAGAAGCGCTGCAATGCTTCGGACTCCGGTCCGGGGTGCTGCTTCAAGAGCACAAGGTCGATGCGGATCTTCCGGCCCTGCGAGCGACGCGAGGTGCCGGGCGCGGCCGTGGAGGTGTGCTCCGCCGCCCCTTCAGGAAGGAGCTGGTCGAGAGGCACCTCATAGATCGCCGCCAGGCGGCGGAGGCGTGGCACCGAGATCGCCCGTTCGCCGCGCTCGTAGGCGCCGAGCACCGAGGCTTTGAACTCCTCCCGAGAGGTCGCCTCAACAGCCTGCAGTGACAGGCGCTTTTGGCGCCGCACCTCCCGGAGACGGGCGCCAACGGTCTCGGCGTAGCGCCGTTCGGCTGCATCAGTAACCACAGCAAGCTCACTCATCGAAAGGCTCCCAGGCCACCGTTCCATTGTGACCCTTTTTTGATCACTAATATGAGTCTACTTGACCACGGAGCGTGGTCAAGTGGTCTCATTAGGTGATGTTTTCGGCACTATTGGTGGCAGCGACCCGGTAGGCGGCGAGCAGCGCCCCTGCAACGACTGCAGCGGTTTCGCTCCGCAAAACGTAGCCCGGAAGACCGACCACTAGGGGCGCGAGGTCGAGCTCGTCGGGAGTGAACCCGCCTTCCGGCCCGACGAAGACGCTCGAGACCGACGCGTCGATCGGTGGGGCGCCCGGCTCTGCCAGCGCGACGGGCCTTGGTGCCGAACCGATCGCCTGGGAAAGGGGAATTGGCCCGGCGATCACCGGCAGGCGCAGCCTCCGGCACTGCATGGCCGCCTCGCGGGCGACGCGTCGCAAGCGCGCCAATCGACGCTCCGTCGCCTCGTCGTCCGGCCGCACGACACCGCGGGTGGAGTCCAAAAGGAGGATCTCATCGACGCCGAGTTCCGTCAGCTTTTGGATCGCCCACTCGGGACGTTCGCCCTTGCCGAGGCAAAGTCCGACGCCGATCTCAGGTTCCAGACGTTGTTCGCTTTGCGTTGGACTGTCCGGGTGAAGCCGGGCAAGCGCGACGCGCGACGAGCGGCTTTTCCGTGGTGCCTTCTCATCCTCGGCGAGCGTGCAGGCGCGGTACGTGCCGTTCCCGTCTGCGGCCAACACTTTCGAACCCGGGCGCAGTCGCAGGACGTCGACGAGATGATGAGCGTCTTCGGGTGTGAGCACTGGCGCATCGACGTCGGTGACGAAGATGACCGCGTCGACGCGGCGCGCGTCGTCGAGCTTCACGCCGCCCTGGGCGGTTAGCCGAAGCTCGAACGGATGCGGGAGATGATTCCGTGCTCTTCGTCCGCGAGCCGCTCGCCGCGGGATTCGGCGAATTCTCGCAAGAGCTGTTCTTGTTCTTTGGTGAGGCCGGTCGGTGTGTCGACGAAGACGCGGACGTGCAGATCCCCGCGACCTCGGCCGCGCACTTGCGGCACCCCGCGCCCGCGCAAGCGGATCACCTTGCCTGATTGTGTGCCTGGCGGGACGAAGATCGGCTCTTCACCGTCGAGGGTCTCGATGACGAGCTCGGCACCGAGGGCCGCCTGGGAGATCGAGATGTGCTCGGACGTGAGCAGATCGGATCCGGAGCGCTCGAATCGTGGGTGCGACGCGACGCGGAGATGCACGTAGAGATCCCCGGGGATCCCACCACGGATCGCTGGCGCACCCGCGCCGGAGATGCGCAGCGTTGTCGCGTTGTCGACGCCGGCGGGGATGTCGACGGTGACCGTCCGCTCGTCCAACCGTCGCCCTTCACCGCGACAGTCCGTACACGGCGACTCGATCATCTCGCCGAGTCCGTGGCAACGCGGACACGGCGCCGTCGTCATCATCTGGCCGAGGAACGACTGGCGAACCCGTCGGACCTGACCGAGGCCGTTGCATTCCCGGCAAGTCACTGGCGACGTGCCGGGGCGAGCGCCGGATCCCGAGCACGTCTCGCACGGAACGTGGCCGCGGAAAGTGATCGGCCGATGCGCGCCGAAAATCGCCTCATCGAAGGGGAGATCGAGGTTGACCTCGACGTCCTCGCCCCGGCGCGGACCTGCCTGCTGAGCCGAGCGGAACGAACTGCCACCGAAGAAGGCGTCGAAAAGGTCCCCGAAGCCCCCGGTGAACATGTCGCCGGCCCCTGGGGCACCGACGCGCTCGGAGTCCGGCCCGAACATGTCGTACCGGCGGCGGCGCTCGGGGTCACGCAAGGTTTCGTAGGCGACGGTCACCTCCTTGAACCGGGCTTCCGATTTGGGGTCACCGCCGCTCGTGTCCGGATGGAGCTCACGCGCGAGTTTTCGGTAAGCGCGCTTTATTTCGTTCTCGGTCGCGCTGCGCGACACGCCGAGGATTTCGTAGTAATCGCTCGCCATTACGTTGTCGTGCTCAAGGGCTCGAAAGCTGTCTGCTCAGGTGCTGACTCACGACGGCGACCGTCGCGAGCGCCTGCGGGTAGTTCATCCGCGTCGGGCCGAGTACTCCGATCGTTCCCGCCGGCTCGTCATCGACGGTATAAGGCGCGACGACGAGCGAACACTCCGCGAGGCTCGCGAGTCCGCTTTCGGCACCGATCGCGACCGACTTGCCCGACGCAAGCAGGTCGCTGATCAACGAGACGACGACGAATGACTGCTCCAGGATCTCGAGCACCTCACGCACGGTTTCGATCGTCGGGAACTGGTCGGTCATGTGCGCCACGCCACCGAGGTACACGTCTCCATCCCGTGTCGGCGATATGCCGCCGAGGCACGAGCATGCCGCGTCGAGGAGCCGCGCGACCTTCGCACTCGTCGGCGCGTGCACTGGCCCGAGACGACCAAGGATCTGGCCGACGAGCTGCTCGCGCAAAAGCGCGCTCGCGGTCTCGACCTCGTCGTCTGTGACCGCTGAGTCGATTTCGACAGTGTGCTTTTCGACGACGCCGTTCGAGCAGACCACGACGACGAGCGCGGTTGTCTGCGAAAGGCGAGTAAGCAGCGCGTCCCGCACGGCGAGCTGCTCGGTTGTGGGTGCGACTACGACCGACGCGTAATCGGTGAGGTGCGAGAGCAGTTGTGATGTGTCGCGCAACATTCGTTCAAGTTCGCCGTGTGCGCGGAGGAAGAAGAACTCGACCTGCTCGGCGCTCTTCGGGTCGAGCGGCACTTCCGATTCGAGGTGGTCGACGAAGTAGCGATATCCCTTGTCGGTCGGGATTCGGCCTGCGCTCGTGTGCGGGTGCGTGAGATACCCGTCGCGCTCCAAGGTCGCCATGTCCGAGCGCACCGTCGCCGCAGAGACGTCGATCTCCTTTTCGCGCACGAGGTGCGCCGAGCCCACCGGCTGCCCGGTCTCGATGTGCTCCGTGACGACCTTGCGCAGGATCGTCGACTTTCTCGAATCGAGGTCCTGCTCTGTCGATGCCATCAGTCCTGCTCCCAGCGGGGACGCGCGCCGCTCGCCCGGCTCCTGTGGCGCGATCAGCACTCGATTGTACCGAGTGCTGACGTCGGACAACTCGATGGTGGCGGCGTTTTCGACGGCGGGGGACGCCGACGGACCGACGCGATGACGCCGGTCGCTCCGAGGAGTCTTCGCGACGGCTTCGGCCAGAACGTGCGGCAATCGTGACCGGCGCGTCACCGGGTCTCGCCGTGCGCCGCGTAGCCTCCGCCGTGATGGAGCGAATGCGATCCCGCGCGCGACGCGGCGCCGATTGGCCATTGCGCATCGGGCTGACTGCCGTCTTTGTCACGCTCGTCATCGCCGCGTCAGTCGTCTCGTCGACCGGAGCTGCCAAGCCAGAGGCTTCGACGACCACGACGAACACGCCGCCGAGTCATGGGACGACGACGACGGTTCCTGGGGAACCAACCTCGACGACGATTCCCGGCGCGTACACGGGGCGGGTGACTCTCGCGTCGGTCGGACACGGCTGTGGTTTCGCGCTCGCGAGCCTGCAAGCGTCAGGGGCCAAGTCCACGGTCGCACGTCCGGTCGGACATTGCACGGTTCTCGAGATCGGAGATTCGCTCGGCAACGACCTGGGCTGGGGTTTGATGCGCCATCTCGCGGCCACGTCGGGTTTGCATTTCGTTCAGATGGACAAGCCCTCGACCGGGCTTTCCAATTCGTGGTTCTACAACTGGCCGGAGCACCTCGCCACGTACTTGCAGCTGTACCACCCGCAGCTCGTGCTCGTGCTGCTCGGTGGCAACGACGAACAGGGAATGACGATCGACGGCACGGCCGCGCAATTCGGTGAGTCCGCTTGGAAGAAGACCTACGTCGCGCAGGTGCAAAAGATTGTCACTGAGGCGACATCTGCTCGCGCGTACGTGCTGTGGGTCGGATTGCCGATCATGCAGCCGCCGAGCTTCAACCAAGGCGCGTCCATCCTCAACGCGCTTTACCAGCAGGGCGTGACCTCAAAGACGAATGCGACCTTTGTACCGACGTGGTCGCTCTTTTCGAACCCGGCCGGACAGTTCGAGTCACCGGCGGCCGTGAACGGCGTCGAGACGACACTGCGCGAACCAGACGGTATTCACTTCTCGTTCTCGGGCGAGGACGTGGTCGCCACCTACATCATCCGGGAGATGGCACGGATTTACCACGTCGCGCTGTCGCCGATATCGCCTGCGGTGATCACCCACTGGGGCTGAGGAGCGAGCGCGCCGATCGTTCCCGCGATCGTTGTTCAGCCGAGATGGGCGACGCGCGCTACGACGAGACTCGCCGTCCACGAGGTAGCGACGCACACGCAAAGAACCAAGAAGACCGCGACGCGGTCCCCGGAGAGCCGTTTCGACCGGCGGATCGGATTTTCGAGGAAATGGTAGGAGAGGGCGGCGGTGACGAACGTTCCGGCGATCTCGAGCGCGCGCCACGGCCAGCCCGTCAGCGGGGTCGAAAGCTGCCCCGGGAGCTCCACCCAGACGTAGTGGACGAGATACAGCGAGTACGAGAGATCGCCGATGTACCCCAAAGGGCGGGTCGACAAGAGGCGAGTGATCAAGTTGCGTTGGCCGCCGACTCCCGCCCAGATGAAAAGCGCCGACGCGCCACACGGCAGCCACGCGAGCGATCCCGGGTAGACGCTGCGCGCGTTGAGCTCGACCAAGGCGAGCACGAGCAGCACGAGCGCGATCACCACGGCCAGCCGTTCGCTTCGCGCGGTGCGGGTGGGTCGACGAATGGTCAGCGTGGCGAGCAGGCAGCCGAGACCGAGCTCCCAAAAGCGCGTCAGCGGCGAGTAGTACGCGGTCGTCGGTTCACTGGCGGTGATCTGGATCGACCACCACGCCGAGAGCGCGACCGCGACGGTGAGCGTCCCAGCGAGGAGCGTCACGCGGCGTGCCGGCGGCGCGTAGCGGGCGACGAGAAAAACGATCAACGGGAAGAAGAGATAGAACTGCTCTTCGACCCCTAGGGACCAGAACTGTGTGATGAGTGACGGGTAGATGCCGGGAACGAAGTAGTTGCTCCCGGTCTCGATGAGGCGGAAGTTCGCAGAGAACAACGACGCCCACCGCACGTCGCCCGGCAGGTTCGGGTTGAGCCGCGTCCCCAAGGTCGCCCAGGCGACGAGGATCGTTCCGACGAGGGTCGCGGTCGCCGCCGGCACGATCCGGCGCACGCGTCGGGCGTAGAAGTCGGTTAAGCCCGTGCGGATCCCCTTGTCCGCCTCGCGGAGGACAAGCTGCGTGATGACGTAGCCGCTGATGACGAAGAAGATGTCGACGCCGATGTATCCGCCCGAGAACCCCGCAATGCCGGCGTGGTCGGCGATGACCAACAAGACTGCGAGGGCGCGTAGCCCTTGGATATCGGGGCGAAACGTCTGCTCTTCGCTGACGCCGAAGGGTCCGCGGCCCGCTGCCGGAGCTTCGCGTTGTTCTGTCAGCACGTCACGCCACCTCTGCTCGGAAATGCGGCCGCTCGTCGTGAAGGCGGGCGCGTCACCGAGCACGCATCCGGTTTCGCATCATGCCCGACGATGCGATCGTGGGCGCGCCTAGCGGGTCGCGACGCCCTCCCGCGGATCACCCGCGGCGTAGCGACCTTCGGGGTGCAGGGATGGTGGCGGAGAAGACGCCGTTCCGGCATCGTCTTCGGGAACCGCACCGGTGTCAGCGGCTGCGAATCGTGGCCGTCGACGGTCCCGTCGAAGAAGTATTCCCGCCAGAGAAAGCCCGATGACGAACATCGCAATCGCGGTGATCTCGACGGCGTCGGTGCCGTTGTCGTGCGTCAGCCAGAAGTACTCGTCGAAGAATCTGCTGAGACCCCACAAGCCGATGGCGAGCGAAGTGACGACACCGACTGGTCCGCCGCGGCGCGCGATCACCTTTTCGACCCGCAGCAGGATGAGGAAGATCGCAAGGCATTCGAGTCCCTGGAAGATCGGGACGGGGATTCGCTTTCCCACTTGACCGGCGTAGGACAAGCCGTACCAGGCGCTCGTCGGTTTGCCGCCACCCGCGTACTCGAACTGCGGGCCGAGGAACCGGCCGACGGCCCAGGCCGCAACGAGCACCGGCGCCAACAGATCCGCGGCGGGACCGAGACGAAGGCTCGGACAGCGGCGATGCGCGGAATAAAAACCGACGGGCAACGCGAGCCCGAGTCCGCCAAACGACGAGAGCCCGCCCTGCCAGACCTCAAAGATGCCAGCTGGATTGTTCCGATAAGAACCGAGATTGGCAATCACGTGCACGGCGCGCGCGCCGACGATCGCCGCGACGATCACCCAGACGAAGGTGACGCCGAGCCAGCGGTCGGGATACCCGTGCGTCCGCAAGCGGCGTGCGAAGTAGCGGTAGCCGAACCAGAACGTGATCGCGAGCCCGATGCCATAGGTGTGGATCGCGAGCGGCCCGATGTGGAAGACGATTGGAACCGGTTTCAGTGCGGCTTCTCCTCGAGGGCGGGGACCTGACCTCGATCTTGTCAGCCAGTATGGCCGCTTTTGACTGCGACGAATCGACGCGTCGCCGCTGGCGGAACGACGGCCTCGGATGGATGCCGAAGGACCCTCAGGCGACCGCTGCGGCGCGCCGGTAGGCGATTTCGGCGACGGCGTTCGCGCCGGCGGCTGTACGCATCACCGT
>JBAVUF010000318.1:0-2251 GCA_049696635.1 Acidimicrobiales bacterium
GAGCCCGAGTCTTCACCGACGCCATCGCGAAGTCGGCGCTCTCCGTCGACGGCGTCGTCGCCTACGGCGATCAAGAGCGGCGCGCTCCGCACATCGTCTGCTTCGGCGTCCCCGACTTGGAGGCCGAAGGCGTGCTCCTCGGGCTCGACCAGGCCGGGATCGCCGTCCACTCGGGATCCGCGTGCTCTTCCGAGGCGATCGAGCCCTCGCCGGTGCTCGCCGCGATGGGCGTCGACGCGGATCACTCCCTACGCTGTTCGGTCGGCTGGTCGACGAGCGACGACGACGTCGCGGCGATGACCGAGGCGTTCCCTTTGGTCGTCAAGCGGTTACGTTCGCTGCGCGATTGAGCGAAAGGGGCGCCGATGTTCTTCATCATCCGCAAGCTGCTCCGCATCTTGCGAATGCGACGGGAGCAGCGGGGGCGCTGACCCGGACGAGCTCCGAGTTCAGACGCGCTCTCCCACAAGGGCCGGTGAACGCCGATCTGAGACCGAAAGGACGCGTTCTTGGGCATCGGCCTGGCGCCGCACGCCCTTCCAGCCGAGCAAGAGATAGACGAACCCGCCGACGGCGATCCCCATGAAGATCGAGAAGTCCGCGCCGCCGGTGTGCACGCTGATCGGGTGCGCCCAGTTCGGAACGGAGAAGCTCGTCGAGAGCGCCGACATCGCCGCTGCCATCCCGACGATCTGGGCGACGATCGCCGGCCAGAAGACACCGCCGCTGCGGTAGTAAAGGCCACCCTGCCCGAGGCGTTGGAGCTCCTCGGGCAGGTAGCGGAAGCGTCGCATCGCCCAGTCGACTAGGTAGATCGCCATCCACGGAGCGATCCAGATGATGACTAGGTCGACGAAGTCGGTGAGGAAGTGCGTGAAGGTCGCGTTGAACACCGCGTAGAACGTCGCGATCAGGCAGACCACCGTGTCGATCGCGACCGCCCGCCACCTTTTCACGCGCAGCCCGACCGCCTGCAGCGTCACTCCCGACGAGTACATGTCGAGCGAGTTGATCCCGAAGAGCTGCACGATCGAAAAGATCAAGAACAGAACGACGAACCAGGCCGGGATGGCGCTTTCGTGCAGGAACGGCGCGAACGCGCTCACCTGGGTGGAGCCGACCCCGGTGATGAACGTGCCGACCGTGGCGCCGAGCGTCATCACGAGAATTTCGGGCACCGCCGTGCCGAGGAAGACCCAGCCGACGATCGCCTTTTTGCTCGCGTCCTTCGGGAGGTAGCGGCTGTAGTCGTTCCCGTTCTCGGTCCATCCGAGACCGCTCAGCGCGATCGTGAACGCGAGACCCACCGTGTACGTCTGCCAGCTGGCGCCGTGGTGAACGGCGTTCAGGTTGGCGTGCGAGACGCTGAAGCCCAAGAGGACGGCGAAAATCGCCCCGAACGGGGCGATCAGCGCGCGCAATACCTTCACGATCGTGGCGTGACCGAGGAACGGCAGGACGAACTGGATCGCGACGGCGACGACGATGAAAACCGCCTTCGCCGGGCTGCCGGTGCCGTATCCCGCCTTCTCGGTGAGCACTAGCGCGGCGCCGACGATGAGGATGAGGCCCTCGACCTCGAAGCCGATCTGGGTGAGCCAGTTGAACACCGCGATCAGTCGCGAGCCGTTCGGCCCGAACGCGGCGCGGTTCGTCCCGAAGACCGTCGTTCCCGAGCCCGGTCCCTGCAGGCTGCACAGCCCGAGCAGGAAGAACGACAGGTTGCCGAGGACGATGATGCTCAGCGCCTGCGCGAACGTGAAGCCGAAGGTCATGAGGATCGCGCCGTAGATCAGGTACTCGACCTGCACCGAGGCGCCGGCCCACATCCCGAAGAGGTCCCGCGGCCGCGCCCATCGCTCGTCGTCGGGAATGCGGTCGATGCCGTGCTGCTCGACCCTGAACAGCGGGTCGGATTCGGGCAATGCGATGCGATCCGTTCGCCCTCCGACAGCCAACGCGTCCCCTCCGTTCGCGATCCTTCTTCGATCGGCGTGCCGATCGAGCGCCGTGCTCAGCGTCGTTTGGCGAAGACTAAACCTCGATCCACCGATGACGAGGTTGGATCACTACTGCTGATCCACCAAAAAGGCCTCCCCAGCTGGGAGAATAACGATTGCTGAAGTCGTTGTTCTCGCCACAAAGGGAGGCACTTTCTGTGTCGTCATCTTCGCGCGCACTGGACCGGATCGGGGTGATCTTCGACGAGCCGACGCTCGTTGCAGACGCGGGATTGATCGTGCCCGCGGCG
>JBAVUF010000319.1:0-2431 GCA_049696635.1 Acidimicrobiales bacterium
CACCACGTCACTCACCAAAGAGCAGGCGTCGACGGCCGACGTCGTCCGCCACTACAAGATGCTGAAGAACGTCGAGCAGCGATTCGAAGTGATGAAGGACTTCCTCGGTCTTCGCCCGGTACACCATCGCGCCGAAGACCGAGTTCGCGGTCACATCGCACTGACCCGACTTTGACGGCTTGATCGCGTAACCCCAGGTAGGCAGGGGCGCGCGTGGACAGTGTTTCCACTACACCGCCCAATGTTGGGCTGTTCAGGCGATCTCGGCTTTGTCCCAGGTCGCGGTGGGAACGCCGAAGGCGTCGAGGATCTCGCGCTGGAGGGCGTTGCGTCGGGTGATGACCTCGATGTGCCGCTCGTTGATGTCCATCGCCACCTTGCGGATGCGGTCGAGCTCGGCGAGCGCCCGTCGTGGCGTGATCACCTGGGCCTCGAGGTCGGGGTCCATGACTCGCGCCGAGGCGAGATCCTTTGTCATCACTGCCTCGATGACCGCGGCGAGCACGCACAGTGCGACGTGGCCGCGGACACGGCTCTCGGTGAAGTGATAGACGGGGCGAAGACCGAGGAAGTCCTTCAGTGTGCGAAAGCGCCGTTCGACCTGTTGCAGCGCGCGGTAGTGCCGGACGATCTCTGCCGTCGACGCTTGCTCTTTCGTGAGCGAGGTGGTGATCACGTAGCGCCCGGCCAACAGCTCGGTGTCGTAGGAGTAGGCGGCATGGTCGTAGTCCCAGGAGAAGAAGCCTTGTTCGACGCTCGTCACGAAGCATCTCGCGACACCCGATGCGCGCAA
The DNA here is from genome assembly GCA_049696635.1 of Acidimicrobiales bacterium. Taxonomy (GTDB): domain Bacteria; phylum Actinomycetota; class Acidimicrobiia; order Acidimicrobiales; family Bog-793; genus CAVRXQ01. Next base: position 794 of record JBAVUF010000319.1, read on the forward strand.
GATGCGGTCGGCGGCCGCGCCGATCTTCGCCGGGTCTGTGAGCCTCCCCTCGCGCACACGATCCGCGAGCGCGATCAGCTGTTCCTCGGTTCTTTCCATCAACTCGTCGTGACGGAGATCGTCACGCGCTCTTCGCTGCTCGGACTCGACGACGACGAAGCGCTGGCCGTCCACGGTCACCTCGGCAGCTCGCGAGTGCATCTCGGCAAGCTCGGTGAAAGAGAGCTCGGTGTCGTTTGCTGCCTGCAGCACGGCCTTCACGTCGGCGTCGTTGTGCAGCCTCGTCGCGAGCACGTGGTCGAAGCCCGCTAAGGACACCGCTTTCACGTTGTCCTCGGAGATGAGTCCGCGATCCGCGACGAGCGCGATGCGTCCGACACCGAATCGGCCCTGGTAGTCGGCCATCACCTGAGAAAGCGTCGTCACATCGGCGGTATTGCCCGTAAAGACGTGGTGCGCGATCGGGATCCCGTCACCTGTGACGAGGAGGCCGATGACGATCTGGGGGCGGTCACCTCGGTGGTCTCGGCTGTAACCGAAAGCGCGCGACGGAAAGCGCACAGAGGGACGCACCGATCCTTCGAAGTAGGTGGAAGTGACGTCGTAGAGGGCGAGGCGCAGGTCCAGGTTCGTGAGATCGGTGAGGCGGTTATAGAGGTGGACCTCGAGCGCCTCTTTGTTCTCGAAGAGGGTGTCGACGGCTCGGTAGCACTGCGCGAGCGAGGGCGCCTCGACACCGCCTGGCAAGGCGACGTCTTTTGCGAGCCAGGAAAAGATCGTCCGCCTCTTCGACCACGGAGAGATGAGCCGGTTCGCCACCATCACGAAGACCGTGTCTGAGAAGTGGCTGGCGTGCCTGCGCGCACCGACGGAGGAGAAGAAGGCTTCGAGATCCAAACGGGAGAAGTAGGCGTGTGCCGCCGCGACCGCTCCGTAACCGGGCGCCGACTGCGCCTCGGCGTCCTCGGCGGAGATCCAGGTCTTCTCCGCGTGCCCGCGCAGCGCGGCGATGATCCGGTCAAGCTGGCCAGTTGCGCGCAGCTCGCTCACCTCGCCGAGGCGAAAGAGCGTCTCGTGCGTCATCTTGCCGTTCACGCGCACGGACTCGACGAGCGAGAGGTACGTGTAAGCCTTATCGCCCCTCTTGCGTACCGTCTTCTTTACGAACACTCCCAGCACAGTAGCGCAGACTTGGCGCGGAGTGGCGGACTATATCGCCCCTACATTTTCACCGCTCAACTTGGCGGTGCGAAGAGAACGTGCAGGCCAGCGACGTGAGCAATGCCGGCGAGGCACCGATTTCGGGCTCAAGCCGTCAAAGTCGGGTCAGAGCCGTGTGTGAAGAACGACTTGGGGTGATCAAGGCACTTAAAGGCATCTGTGACGAGCGCTTACAACTGATCAACGAGCTCAACGCACTTTGTAGGCAGCAGGGCGAAAGGATCAAGAAACTCGAGGGCCCGGTTGGCCGACTAGACGACGGTACAGAGTGGGCCCGAAAACGGCAGTCAACTGCGGAACTCCTGGTGAGCAGATGGCAACCAATCAGTTGCGACTGACCCGAGTTCAGCGGGTCATTCGCGTAACTCCAGGTAGATAGGGGCGCGCAGCGTCGGTGTTTCCCCCACAGTTTTCACA
>JBAVUF010000320.1:0-6082 GCA_049696635.1 Acidimicrobiales bacterium
CCCAAGCGCTCTCGCACCCGTACGCGCCGGGGTCGACAATTTTCGGCGTCGCGCTCTCGCGGCGGCTATCGCCCGAGTGGGCGGCGTGGGCGAACGGCGTCGCCGCGAGAGAGCTCGACTTCCATGACACCTTCCTCGCCCGCGAGTTCTCGCATCCCGCCGACAACATCCCACCGCTCGTCGCCATCGCGCAGCACAAGAAGCTCGGCGGCGCGGATCTCGTTGCCGCGATCGCCACCGCGTACGAGATCCAGGTCGACCTTTCGAAGGCGATCTCGCTGCACGAGCACTCGATCGACCACGTCGCGCACCTGGGACCGTCGGTCGCGGCGGGACTCGGCTCGCTGCTCGGATTGCCGATCGAGGTGGTCTACCAGGCGATCAACCAATCGCTGCACGTGACGACCCAAACGCGCCAATCGAGAAAGGGCGAGATCTCCTCGTGGAAGGCGTACGCGCCGGCGTTCGCCGCCAAGGTCGCGATCGAAGCCGTTGATCGGGCGATGCGCGGCGAAACTTCGCCGGCGCCGATCTACGAGGGCGAGGACGCAGTCATCGCGACGCTGCTCGACGGACCTGAGGCGCATTATCGAGTCGAGCTGCCCGGTCCAGGTGAGCCGAAGCGGGCGATCCTCGAGACGTACACGAAGGCTCACTCGGCCGAATACCAGGCGCAGGCGCTCATCGATCTCGCATTCAAAGTCCGCCAGCGGATCCCGGACCTCTCGAAGGTCGAGAACATCGTCATCGAGACGAGCCACCACACCCACAAGGTGATCGGCTCAGGGGCGAATGACCCGCAGAAGTACGACCCTTCGGCGTCGCGCGAGACGCTCGATCACTCGATCATGTACATCTTCGCCGTCGCGCTCGAGGACGGGACCTTTCAGTACGAGTCGTCGTACACCCCGGCGCGCGCTAGGCGCGCGTCGACGGTCGAGTTGTGGCGGAAGATCACGACGGTCGAAGACCCGCGCTGGAGCGCGCGCTACCACGCGGCTGATCCTGCACGGAAGGCATTCGGCGGACGCGTCGTCGTCCGACTTGCGGACGGCACGGAGTTCGCAGACGAGATCGCGTTTGCCGACGCGCACCCCCTCGGGACCCACCCCTTCCGCCGCCCCGACTATCTGGAGAAGTTCCGGACCCTCGCCGAAGGCGTCATTTCCGATGCCGAGCAGGACCGGTTCCTGGCGCTCGCCGAGTCCGTCCCCTCGGCTCCGGCCGAGGCTCTCGCCGAGCTCTCATTCGTCGCCGCGGGGTGCGACGAGGGGCGGGGAGGCGGCATCTTCTGATGCTCGAGCATTCACTCAGTGCGCCGAAGCGTCGACGGGCGTTTCGCTCGGCGCTTTCGTCGGGCAGATTGCTCTCGTTCCCCGGTGCGTTCAACGCGCTCGTCGCGGCGACGATCGAGGCGCATCACTTCGACGGCGTGTATCTCTCGGGCGCGGCCGTATCAGCTTCGTATGCGCTTCCAGACATTGGGCTGACGAGCCAATCTGAGGTCGTCGACGCCTGCCGCTCGATCGCGCGCGTCGTCGAGCTCCCCGTCCTCGTCGACGCCGACACGGGCTTTGGCGAGCCGGCGAACGTGGCGAGGACGATCCAGCTCCTAGAGGACGCCGACGCAGCTGGTTGCCACATCGAAGACCAGGTGAACCCGAAAAGGTGTGGGCACCTCGACAACAAAGAGCTCGTCGGCACCGAAGAGATGGTGCGCAAGATCGCTGCCGCGGTGCGCGCCCGCCGCGACGAGGCGTTTCTGATCTGCGCCCGCACCGACGCGGCGACGTCGGAGGGCGTGGACGGAGCAATCGGCCGGGCACGCGCGTATGTCGACGCTGGCGCGGACATGATCTTTCCCGAGGCGCTCTCAGACGAGTCCGAGTTCGAGCGCTTCCGTAAGGCTATCGGGGCGCCCTTGCTCGCGAACATGACGGAGTTCGGGAAGTCGAAGCTCTTGTCCAGACGAGTGCTAGAGGAGTTGGGCATCAACCTCGTCATCTATCCCGTGACGTTGTTGCGGATCGCGATGGGGGCGGTCGAGCGGGCGCTCTCAACTATTGAGAAAGACGGCTCCCAGGAAGCTCTCGTCCGCGAGATGCAGAGCCGCGCGCGTCTGTACGAGATCATCGACTACGCGGGGTACGCGGCATTCGACGAATCGGTCTTCAATTTCACACTCGGAACGAAAGGGAACTGACGTGGCGGAGGAAAAACGCGAAATCAGACGGGGCCTCGTCGGCGTTGTGGCCGACGAGACGGCGATTTCGATGGTGAACGAGGAGACGAACTCGCTTTTGTATCGCGGCTACCCCGTCCAGGACCTCGCCGCGTCATGCAGTTTCGAACAGGTCGCGTACCTGATTTGGCACGGTGAGCTGCCCAAACCCGAAGAGCTTGAGCGTTTCACGAACGACGAGCGTGCAAGGCGCGAGGTGCAACCGCGGATCTTGGAGACGCTCTCGACGCTGCCGTTGGACTGCCATCCGATGGACGTGATGCGCTCGGCGGTGAGCCTCTTTGGCGCGTTCGACCCCGACGAGGACGACGCGTCGGTGGAAGCCAATATGCGCAAATCGCTCTCGATGATGGCGAAGTTGCCGACGATCGTCGCCTTCGAGCAGCGTCGCCGTCGCGGCGAGGGACCGATCCGGCCCGACGAGAAGCTGTCATATTCGGAGAACTTCTTCCAGATGTGCTTCGGGGACGTCCCGGACAAAGAGGTCGTCGCGGCGTTCGAGGTGTCGATGATCCTCTACGCGGAGCACTCCTTCAATGCTTCGACGTTCACCGCCCGCGTCATCACGTCGACGTTGTCCGACATCTACTCCGCGGTCACCGGGGCGATCGGCGCGTTGAAGGGTCCCCTGCACGGCGGTGCGAACGAGGCCGTCATGGTGATGCTCGAAGAGATCGGCGGCCCGAACAACGCACAGCCCTGGCTCCAAGACGCGCTCACGAACAAGCGCAAGATCATGGGGTTCGGACACCGCGTCTACAAGCACGGCGACTCGCGCGTCCCGACCATGCGCGCCGCGCTTGAGCGACTTGCGAAGTTGAAGGGCGCTGACGACCTGATGGCGGTCTACGAGAACCTCGAGCGGGCGATGATCGAGGCAAAGGGGATCCACCCGAACCTCGACTTCCCTTCCGGCCCTGCCTACCACCTCATGGGCTTCGACACCCAGATGTTCACCCCGATCTTCGTGATGAGCCGCATCACGGGCTGGACGGCGCACGTCATGGAACAGCTCGGGCAAAACGCGCTGATCCGTCCGTTGTCCGCGTACTCCGGTCCGCCCGAGCGGCACCTCCACTGAGGTAGGTCCGTGCTCGACGCGCCGCATCAGGCGGGACCCCGTCCGGTGAGGGCTCCCCGGGGGACGAAGCGCAGCTGCCGAGGGTGGCCGCAGGAGGCGGCGCTGCGCATGTTGATGAACAACTTGGACCCCGAGGTCGCCGAGCATCCCGACGAGCTCGTCGTCTACGGGGGATCGGGGCGGGCGGCGCGTTCGTGGGACGCGTTCGACGCGATCGTCGCCGAGCTGCGACACCTCCGAGACGACGAAACGCTGCTCGTCCAGTCGGGCAAGCCGGTCGGTGTCGTACGCACGCACGACTGGGCGCCGCGTGTGCTCATCGCCAACGCCAACCTCGTCCCGCAATGGGCGACTCCGCAGGAGTTCCACCGACTCGAGTCCGAGGGGCTGACCATGTTCGGCCAGATGACGGCGGGATCGTGGATCTACATCGGCACCCAGGGGATCCTTCAGGGAACCTACGAAACCTTCGCCGCCGCGGCGAACCAGCACTTCGGCGGCAGCCTGCGGGGGACGTTGACCCTCACCGCGGGGCTCGGGGGGATGGGCGGAGCTCAGCCACTCGCCGTGACGATGAACGACGGTGTCGTCTTGTGCATTGAATGCGACCCGAGCCGCGTCGCCCGGCGACTCGAGACGCGCTATTTGGACGAGGCAGCCGACGATCTAGAAGACGCAGTGCGGCGGGTGACCGCAGCGAAGCGCGACGGTCAACCGCTGTCCGTCGGAGTCGTCGCCAACGCCGCCGAGGCGCTGCCGGCGCTGCTCGAGATGGGCGTCGGAGCCGACCTCGTCACCGACCAGACCTCTGCGCATGACCCGCTGCAGTACCTGCCGATCGGCGTCGAGTTCTCAGAGATGCCAGAGGTGCGCGCGAAGGACCCGGACGGATTCGTCAAGCGGGCACGCGAGTCGATCGCGAGACACGTCGAAGCGATGGTGGGTTTTCTCGATAATGGCGCCGAAGTCTTCGACTACGGGAACTCGATTCGCGCCGAAGCGGAGCTCGGCGGGTTCGGACGCGCCTTCGCGTTCGAGGGATTCGTCCCGAAGTACATCCGACCGTTGTTCTGCGAAGGGAAGGGACCGTTCCGCTGGGCGGCGCTCTCTGGCGATCCGAAGGACATCGCGACGACGGACACAGCGATCGTGGAGTTGTTCCCCGAGAATGAGTCGCTCGCGCGCTGGATTCACATGGCCCGCAAACGGGTCGCGTTCCAGGGACTGCCGGCGCGTATCTGTTGGCTCGGATACGGCGAGCGTGAACGCGCCGGAGTTGAGTTCAACGCGCTCGTGCGCAATGGTGCGATCGCGGCGCCGATCGTCATCGGGCGCGACCATCTCGACGCTGGCTCGGTCGCGTCCCCGTATCGCGAGACCGAGGCGATGGCGGACGGTTCCGACGCGATCGCGGACTGGCCGCTTTTGAACGGGCTCGTCTCTGCTTCCTCCGGCGCTGCCTGGGTTTCGATCCACTCGGGAGGGGGTGTGGGGATTGGTCGGTCGATTCACGCTGGTCAGGTCACCGTCGCGGACGGCACGGACCTCGCGGGGGAAAAGCTCGAGCGCGTGCTGACGAACGATCCGCTCCTCGGCGTGCTGCGCCATGTCGACGCCGGCTACGAGCGCGCGCGTGAGGTTGCATCGGATCGGGGCATTCACATTCCAATGGATCGCGAAGCGTGAGTCGCCTCGCGGTGATCGTGCGCTCAGCCACTCACTGGTCGCACTCGTGACCACCTTCTGGTGCGAGCGGGCGATCGTCGGCAATCCCGCGGCGGGCCGCGTCGGGACGGGAGTCCTCATCGACGAGTCTGACGGCATGATCAGAGCGATTGCGATGGGGGCTGCGCCGCCAGCCGGATCGCAGCGGTTATCCGGGATAGTCCTGCCCGGATTGGCGAACAGCCACTCGCACACCTTCCAGCGCGCCCTGCGCGGCGCGGTCGAACGGGGCGAAGGCGATTTCTGGGGTTGGCGTGACGCGATGTACGCGCTCGCCCGCGCGCTCGAGCCGGAGTCGCTGCGGGACCTCTGCGCGGCCGCATTCGCAGAGATGCTGCTCGCCGGGGTCACGACTGTCGGCGAGTTCCACTACGTCCACCACCGTCCCGATGGCTCGCAGTACGCGGATCAGGACGTAATGACGTCGGCTGTGATCGAGGCGGCGCAGATCGCCGGGATCCGCTTGAGCGTTATCGATACTTGCTATCTGACTGGCGGGATCGGTCAACCGCTTGCCGGCGCGCAAGCACGCTTCGGGGACGGCAACGTCGAGCGCTGGAGCGAACGGATCGAGCGCTTCACTCCGAGCGCGCAGGTGCGGCTGTGCGCCGGTGTACACAGCGTGCGTGCGCTCGTGCCACCCGACATCGAGTTCGCCGCCGCATTCGCAAAGAAGCAGTCCTTGCCTCTTCACTTCCATCTCTCCGAGCAGCCGCGCGAGAACGAGCAGTGCCTCGCCGCGTATGGCCGTACTCCGACCGAGCTACTCGAGGATTGCGGGGCGCTCGGATCGTCGTCGGTGGCGGTGCACGCGACCTTCGTGTCTGAGGCGGATGTCCACCTGCTCGGGTCGTCGGCGACCACGGTCTGTCTCTGTCCTTCGACGGAGCAGAACCTCGGTGACGGGATCTCGCCCGCGGCCGCACTCGCGCGGCAGGGGAGCGCGCTCGCCGTCGGATCGGATGCGAATGCGCTGACCGACCTCTACGCAGAGGCGCGCGGGATCGAGCTCGACGAACGTCTCGCTCTTGGGC
>JBAVUF010000321.1:0-3974 GCA_049696635.1 Acidimicrobiales bacterium
GACCTCGAGCTCGGGGCGGGCGTTGTCGAGCGCGCGCTTCAGCGTCGAGAGGGCGTCGCCGCCGGTGCGCTCGGCGACAACCGTCAAGGCGTCGTAGACGATGCGCTCGGCGAGGCTGCGCTTGCCACGCGAGAGAACCTTGTTGATCAGCTGCGTGACGAGGACCGACCGGTAGACGGGGTCCGGTTGGAGGTCACGCCGAGGGGCGGGGCCGCTGCGGGGCATCAGGCGCTCTTCTTCGCGCCGTAGCGGCTGCGGGCCTGGGCCCGGTCGCGCACCCCGACCGTGTCGAGGGCACCGCGGACGATCTTGTATCGCACGCCCGGCAGGTCCTTCACCCGGCCGCCGCGAACGAGCACAATCGAGTGCTCCTGCAGGTTGTGGCCGACGCCGGGGATGTACGCCGTGACCTCGACGCCGCTCGTGAGGCGCACCCGGGCGACCTTGCGCAAGGCGGAGTTTGGCTTCTTCGGGGTCGTCGTGTACACGCGCGTGCACACACCCCGCCGCTGCGGGGCGCCCTTCAGAGCAGGTGTCTTCGTCTTCGATCGCTTCGACTCGCGACCAGCGCGGACGAGTTGGGCGATAGTGGGCACGCGTTTCCTTCCGAAAAGACCACGGGGGTCGCCCACGGGCGCGCGCCTGTGGGCGCAGGAAGTTTACGGGAATCCGAGGCACCCTGCCAACGGCGGTCGACGCTGGAGCGGGGAACCGCCGCGAGTCGAACGGTGACGGCGCCGGCAATTCAGGTTCATCCGGTCGGTGGCCAATGACTAGATTGCGGCCCAGATCGCAGCATCCGTCGACAAAGGGGGGCACATGGCGGAAGCGCTGATCGACGTCGGGCCCGTGCCCGAACGAGTCGAAGCAGAAGCGAAACCTCGCGCGGACTTCCAGATCGTGCCGGTCCGCGCGATCCCGGTCGTCGTGGTCGCGCTCGCTGGGCTCGTCGCGGCGATCGCCACCAACCGGCTGTGGGCGCTCGATTTCTTCCACGTCGTCGGTGGCGGACTTTGGACCGCCATCGACCTGTTCCTCGGCTTCATCATCGGACCGATCCTCGGACAAATGTCGATCCCTGCTCGTGCCGAATTCTCGAAGCGACTGATGCCGAAGATGGTCTTATTGATGCCAACACTTGTCATTGCGACGCTCGCTGCAGGTTGGCAGCTAGCTCGGCACGAGGGCACGATCCTCAGCACCTCCCCAGTTCACGGGTGGGTCGTCGCGTCGATGATCGTCGTGGGAGTGATGGCGGTCATCGCGATCGGACTTCTCGAGCCGGCGAACCTCGCTGTGCTCTTCGAATTGCGCAAGCCGGAACCGAACGGTGAGCTGATCGGCCGTCTCATGCGCCGGTTCATCTACACCGCGGGTATCACCGGCGCGATGCAGGTCGCGACGCTGATCATCATGACAAAGCTCGCCTCGTCGTGACCACCGAAGCCCCCGACTTCTCGGACGCGCATCAGCGAAAACCGCCGCCAGTCGCTCAACTCTGCGTGTTGTCGATGGCGTTGGTGATCGCGGGCGGGATCCTGCTCGCCGCGCGTCTGCCGCGGCACGTGCCGATCGGACCGTCGCTCGGCCTGCTCATCGCGGCCGGTGCGCTACTCGTCGCGAACGTGATCCTCATCTCGAGGTTTCGTCCGTTCGCGTGGAAATCATTCTTTTTGGTCGGCCGGTGGACGAGCCTCGCGTACCTCGTCATCGCCGGCATGCTCGAATTCATCTTCGTTTTCGACCACATACGCGGCTCGACGCTCGTGCTGATCACGTTCTCCCTGCTCGTCTTCGCGATCGATATCCCTCTGCTTCTCTCGTTCTCGGTCGCTCGCTACCAGGAGCCGTCCGCGGGCTAAATCCCAGATTCGTTCGAGGTGGCTGCCTCCTTCAAGGGAGCACCGGCGAGACCCTCGGGCTCACGCCTCCTCTCACACCGCGATCAGGTGGCTCAGCACGGCTGTCGACCGACGTGTCCCATTCGGACATCGGAGACTCCGGATAGGAGTGACTCGCCCCAGGCGATGAGACGCGCCCCAAGAGCGATGCGCAACCGGAATCGCGGGCGCCGCGGACGAGGACTCCTCTGAGGTTCGACGAACCTCAGCTCCGGCAACGCACGGAGTTCCAGCGTGCGCCGTTCGATGTGTCTTCCGAAGAGTGAAGGATTGGGCATCATCGCGATCACCTTCTCCCATTACCGGGACATCGCGTTCGCGATGTCCCCCGCCGCTTCGCGCAGCTCGTCGTCGGAGACCTTCGGGAGGACGTCCTCCCAGATCGGCAGCATCATCCCGCTCGCCTCGAGCATCCCGAGCGGTCGCGGAACAAACCAAACATGGAAGTGCGCGCCGCCGTCACCCCATCGGTAGAGGTGGACGCGGCCCACATCGCCTCGCGAGAGGATCGCTCGCTCGACTCTCGCCGCCACCTTGCCGAACTCCTCGGCGAGAGCGAGCGGCAGGTCGGAAAACGAATCGACGTGCTCACGACTGGCGAGCCATACGGCCCCGGGAATGCTGCCGCCGACTGGAGGATGCAGGGTCCAGTTTTCGTCGGTCCACACTGGCTTCGTCGTTTCTCCGGAGCAGATTCGGCAGGGTTCGCCGCCGGGTTCGCCACGACGCGGCGGCTCGGGAACCACACGTTCGCCCGGCTGACGCACGACGAGCGGCTCTTCATAAGGAAGCGTCATCAGTCACTCCTCTTTCGTTTGACCGGCATCGACATCAGGATCGGCCCGTTTCGGACGCGTCCTCATCGGGTTCGGGCTTGTACGCGATGAAGCGGAGATCGCAATCGACCATCAGCGTGATCTTGCCGAAACCGGTGGTTTGAAGTCGGGTAAGAAACGATGACGGTTCGACCGGGTTGTACGTGTCGCCGACGTGAAAATGATGGAGGTCGACGCTCGCGAGGCTGTCTGAGCCGATGAACGCTCCGCCCGGGCGAAGCACGCGCAGCGTCTCGGCGAGCAGCTCGTTCTGTTCGAGTGCCGTCGGAAGGTGGTGGAGCATCGTGAAGCAACAAACCGTGTCGAACGACGAGTCCGGGAACTCCATCACCGAGGCGTCTCCTTCGACGACTGCGACATTGCGACCGGTGAACCGATCAGCGAGATCGAGCACCGCTTTCGGATCGGACTCGAGACACGTCAGGTGCTTGGCGTGCTCGGCAAGCCATCCGGTCGCCGCGCCGGGACCCGGACCGAGCTCGAGGACCTCATCGCCGACGATCCCCGCCGCAAGCGGAGCGACGACCTCGGCGCGCAGGCACTCGACCCACTCCTCGCTCGAACAGAACTTGGCGTGCTCTTCGTTCATGCACCGCACGGTACGGGTCGACCTGTGCATGTGGCTAGCACGTACGCTGCCAAACAATGTCGCAGGACGGACAACCTCGGCGGGTGCCTGCGGACCGCGTGCTCGAAGTCGTCGTCTTCGACATGGACGCCGGCGCAAGCTTCGAGGCGCACGTGCACGCCGAGCACCAACTCGCCTGGGCGTCCGAAGGCGTGCTCACGGTCGACTGCGGCAATGAAACCTGGGTGCTGCCGCCGACGCGGGCTTTGTGGATCCCCGCCGGCGTGCGGCACGAGACGAGATCGTCGGGTCCGGCGATCATGCGCACCGCGTACATCGACGCGGACCGTTCACCTTTTGCCTTCGAACGCCCGACCCCGATCGGTGCCGGACAGCTGCTCGCCGAGCTCATCACGTACCTCGCGGAGGCGGCGTTGCACCCCTTGGCGCGAACGCGTGCCGAGATGGTCCTTTTCGACGTACTGACCCCCGTTTCGAATTCGGCGATCGAGCTGCGCATGCCTTCCGACGATCGGGCCCTCGACGTCGCGCGGGCGATCATCGCCGACCCCTCGGACGGGCGCGACCTAGGCGACTGGGGCGACCTCGTCGGCGCCAGTGCCCGGACGCTCGCGCGCGCCTTTGCAGAGACGGGAGTCACCTTCGGGC
>JBAVUF010000322.1:0-6780 GCA_049696635.1 Acidimicrobiales bacterium
GTCGTCAGTACGCATTGGCGATGAAGAGCTCCTCGGCGGGGAACAAGGTGATCGTGCTCGATCCCGATTGCGTGACGACGAGCTCTTCCTCGATTCGTGCCGCGGAGTAACCGTCCGTCGCGGGACAGTACGTCTCGACGGCGAACACCATCCCCTCTTCGAGGGTGGACGGGTGCTCGAGGGCGTTGAGGCGGCTGATGATCGGCCGCTCGTGGAGCGCGAGACCGAGACCGTGGCCGAACTGGAGCCCGAAGGCCTCCATCTCGTTCTCGAATCCGAACTGGTCGGCCCGCGGCCAGACGCGGGCGATCTCGTCGGTGGAGACGCCCGGTTTGACGAGAGCGATCGCTGCGTCGATCCATTCACGTGCCCGCTTGTAGGCGTCGCGCTGCGGCGTCGTCGCCCGACCGACGTTAAAGGTCCGGTAATAGCAGGTTCGATAACCGTTGAATGACTGGATGATGTCGAAGAACGCCTGGTCGCCAGGACGAATGAGCCGGTCCGAAAAGTTGTGAGGATGGGGGCTGCATCGCTCACCGGAGACGGCGTTGATCGCTTCGACGTCGTCGGACCCCTGCCGGTACAAGTAGTCGTTGGCCGCTGCGACGACCTCGTTCTCGCGCACGCCGGGCTTGAGCATTTCGCTGATCATCTGGTAGCAGCCATCGACCATCGCCGCCGACATCGTGAGCAGCATGATCTCGTCGGAGGACTTGATCGCACGGGCGTCGAGCATCACCTGCTGCGCGTCGCGCACGTCGAGGCCGGCATGCTCAAGGGCGCGGAGCATCGGAAGTTCGACCAAGTCGACTCCGATCGGAGCATCCGCGAGGCCCGCCTCGACGAGGAGCCCCTTCACCTCGGACGCGGCGGCGTCGAAGAGACCCGCGTCGGGGGCAACGGATCCACGCAGACCGAGCATGCCGGCACGCGAGTTGGCGGGCGCGAGCCACGGCGCGTGGAGGCGGTGATGTTTGGCGGCCGATCCGAAGTCCCACAGCACCGGCTCGCCGCTCCTTGTGAGCAGGCAGTAGCGGCAGACCTTGTCGCGCACCCACTCGCCGATCTGGGTCGAGGTGATGTAGCGGACGTTGTTCACGTCAAAGCAGAGCAGCGCACCGAGCTCGGATGCCTCGAGCGCCGCCCGGGCTCGGGCGAGCCGGTAGGCGCGAAGCCGTGCGAAGTCGACGCGCTCCTCAAAGTCAACGGCCATCCGGCCCGGTGCTGGGAGCAGATCGGGCGCGCGTCGCGAATCAGTCATCGGTCCTTTCCATCTTCTCAGTCGCCATCTCCTGTGCGGTCATCGTCTCGCCGATGATTCGATCGTTCCAGACGAGTTCATCGGTGAGGCGTCGATCCGGGCTCGGTGCTCCGCCGAGGAAGAGGGCGCCGATCTCGGGGTTCTCGAGTACTTCTTTCCCGGTTCCCTCGAAGCGGACCCTGCCGTTTTCGAGCACGACTCCGTGCGTCGCGATCCTCAATCCGGCGCGGGCGTTTTGCTCGACGAGCAGGATCGTTCGTCCGTGTGCGCGCATCGTCGCGATCTTGTCGAGCACGACGCGCAGCGTCTTCGGGTCAAGGCCCATCGACGGCTCGTCGAGCACGATGAGCGAAGGATCGAGCATCAAGCCGCGGGCGAACTCGACGAGCCGTTGCTGGCCGCCCGAGAGACTGCCGGCCTTTTCCTTCGCCCGTTCGGCGACGACTGGGAACAGCTCGACAATCTCGTCGAAGCGGCGGCGGACGAGACCCTGGTCCCGTTCGAGGAAAGCACCGAGCTCGACGTTCTCCCGCACGGTCATGTCGCGAAACAGACTGTGGTTTTGCGGCACGAGCACGATGCCGCGCCGCAGCCGTTCTCTCGTCGAGAAGCGTCGGAGCGACTCACCGCGGTACGTGACGTCGCCGAGGCGAGGCCGCAGGATCCCGCACACCGTCGAGAGCAGTGTGGACTTCCCGGCTCCGTTCGGTCCGACGACGCAGGTCATGCCGCCATCGGCGACGCCGAAGCTGACGCCGTGGAGCACGTCGCCGCCGCCATATCCGGCGACGACGTGCTCGAAGAGGAGGATCGGTGCTGCACGCGTCTCGGCAGCACCGTCGGCGCCCGGCGCGACGGGCCTAGTGGAAGGCAGAGACACCGCTCGACTCTTCGTCGTTTTGATCCAAGCCACCGGGATCCCCGAGGTACGCGTCGAGGACCCTCGGGTCGTCGCGCACCTCGCGCGGTGTACCGCTCACGATCGCCGATCCTTGGTGCATGACGGTCACCTGGGTGCACAGGCCCATGACGAACTCCATGTTGTGCTCGACGACGAGGAACGTCTTGTGAAAGTCGCGGTTCAACGTCTCGATCCGGTCCCGGATCTCGTTGACGAGCGTCGGGTTGATGCCGCCTGCTGGCTCGTCGAGGAGGAGAACCTCGGGGTCGGCGACGAGCAGGTAGGCGAGCTCGAGAAGCTTTCGTTGGCCGTAGGAGAGATTTCCGGCCGGTCGGTTCGTGAGGCTCGACAAGCCGACGAACTCGAGTAAGTCCATCGCCCGGCTGATCTCCTCAGCTGACGCGGCGCGCCTCACGATGCCGCGCAGCCAGCTCTCGTGCCGCTGCGTCGCGACGAGCATGTTCTCGAGCACGCTCAAGCGGCCGAAGATCCGCGTCAATTGAAAGGTGCGGCCGATGCCAAGCCCGAAGATCCTCGCCGGCGACAAGCCGGTGATCGTCCGGTCGCGAAACGTCACTGTGCCAGAGTCCGGGCGTGCGTAGCCCGTGATGACGTTGAAAAGCGTCGTCTTGCCCGAACCGTTCGGGCCGATCAGTCCGGCGATACCACCTTCGGCGACAGTCAGGGTGCACGCCGCGAGGGCGTGGAGACCGCCGAAGGCTTTCGAGACGTCGCGAACCTCGAGGAGTGCCACTACGTTCTCGCCTGGCCGACCGGAGCGTCTTGCAGCCAACTCTCTTGCGGCGCGGAGGGGGGGAGGTCGTCGCCAGCCGCAAGCCGCACCTCGAGACGCCGCCCGCGGCGGTTGGCGAGCACTTCGGTGAGCGTCGGGACGATGCCTCGCGGCATGAGCAGGATGACGACGAGAAACAGTGCTCCGTAGATGATGAGGTAGATGGAGCCAGCCGAGAACTGGAGCGTGAAGTACTGCTGCAACGGTTCGAGGATCAACGCCCCGAGGATCGGGCCCGACACTGTGCCGAGCCCCCCGAGGAAGGCCATCAGCGCGACCGACAGGTCAAAGATCGGGTCGAAGACGAACTGGGGGTAGATCTGCCCGAGGAAGTAGGCGTAGATCGCGCCGACCATCCCGACCGGTATGGCGGAGATCGTGAAGGCGGCGAGCTTCACCCGGCCGACCGAAACTCCGAGACCCGCGGCACGGTCCTCGTCGTCGCGGATGGCGAGCAGCTGAAGCCCAAAGCGTGAACGCCGGACGGCGGCGGAGACGGCGATCGCGATTGTGAGGCAGATTAGGGACGCGTAGTAGAAGCGGTCGTTGTACCCGACCGCCGTCCAGGTTGGCGTCGGCGTCAGCTCGCCCGACGATCCGCCGGTGAAAGAGAAGTTCGTCGCGAGCAGCTGAAAGATGAAAAAGATCGCGATCGTTATGACAACGAAAGTGTGGCGACGCGTGCGCAGCGCGACGAGTCCGAGCGGCACGGCAAAAGCTCCCGCGACGAGACCTCCGAGCGGCACGAGGGCGAACACTCCGTACCCACCCGCGAAATGGGCGTCGCTGGCGATCACGGCGAGCGTGTAGGCGCCGGTACCGAAGAACGCGGCGTGCCCGAGGGCGATGTAGCCGCTATAGCCAGAAAACGAGTTCCAGGCGGTCGTCGCCGTCATGAAGATGAGGGTGAAGACGGCAATCGTCGTCACCGTGGGGTTCGAAAAGAGGATGGGGAAGACGACGAGGAGCGCGGCGAACGCGACCCAGGCGGCGGTCTGCGCTTGGCGGACTTTTTTGTTCATTGCGCCCTCGCCAACGAGCGGCCGAAGAGGCCGACTGGCCTGATCGAGAGCACGACGACGAGTGAGATGAAAAAGACGACCGGCGCCCAGATCGGCGACCAGACGACTGCGACCACGTCCTCCAAGACGAGCATGAACAAGGCGGCGCCGAGCGCGCCGCCGATGCTGCCGAGTCCGCCCAGGATGACGATCGCAAGGAGGCGGGAAATCAGGTCGTAACCGCTGTTCGGGTCGAAGGCGTTCGTCGCGCCGAAGACCATGCCGCCGGCGGCAGTGACGGCGACCCCGATCCCGAAGCTGATCGTGGCTACTCGATCGACGTCGATCCCGATGATGCGCGCCGCGGTGCGGTCCTGAAGCGAAGCGCGCACGCTCGCGCCGAACTTCGTCCGGTAAAGCACGACAAACAGGGCGAGAAGCAGGACGGCGGCGAGCACGAAGCCGAACACGTAGATGTACGGCAGGTAGAAGTTCAATAGATGAATCGACCGGGTGACATACCACGCGTGGAGCTCCACATAGTTGGCCCCGAAGACGACACTGAGGATGCCTTCGATGATCAGCGCGACCGCGTACGTGACGAGGATCGACATCGCGGTGCGCTCGCGTTCACGCAGTCGCCGCATGAAGGCCCACTCGACCCCGACCCCGACGACGAACATTGCCGGAATGGTCACGGCGAGCCCGACGAAGAGGTCGAGGCCGAGGTGAACCGAGAGCACGTAGCTCAAATAGGCGCCGAGCACGACGAGCATCCCCTGGGCGATGTTGATGATGTCCATTACGCCGAAGATGAGGGTGAGGCCTGCCGCCATGAGCGCGTAGACCCCACCCGTAAGGATCCCGTCGATGACCGC
Organism: Acidimicrobiales bacterium; assembly: GCA_049696635.1. Classification (GTDB taxonomy): domain Bacteria; phylum Actinomycetota; class Acidimicrobiia; order Acidimicrobiales; family Bog-793; genus CAVRXQ01. Next base: position 4,835 of record JBAVUF010000322.1, read on the forward strand.
CTGGACGAGCTGCGTGCCCAATCGCTCAGCTCCCCCAGTTCGGCTTCGGGTAGAGCGGCTTCACCGAACCGGCGGCTCCGGGCGGGATGGCTTGGACGAGCTTCCCGTTCTGCCACTGGAAGGCGAAAATGACCGATTTCACGTTCTCGCCGAGGTTGTTGAACTTCACGGTGCCGAGGACGGTGTTGAGCGTTACGCCGCTGTGGAGGTATCTGACGATCTTCGCGTTCGAGAAGCCGTGCGTCGCTTTCACCGCCAAGGCGACGGCTTGGCCCACTGCGTAGGCCTCAGCGACATCTGCGTTCACATCCGACGGCGTGCCGCCGTACTTCTTCACGTACGTGGCGACGAGCGCCTTGCTCGTTGCGTTGTCGTAACCCGGATACCAGCTGTCCGGCACCATCACCCCGTTCGTGTTCTTCGCGCCGACCGCCGACACGAAAGCGGCGCCCTGGTCGGGACCGGCCGAGGCGATGAACGCCTCCGGGTTGTAGTGCGTTTGCTCGAAAGCCGTCATGAAGGCGGAGACGGTCGGGACGTCGACCGAACCGAGGAGCATCACGTCGGCCTTCGTCGCCGCGACGGCGTCAGCGATCGGCGTGTAGTCGGCCTCCTCGTCGGGAAACGTCTTGTAGTAGACGGTCTTGATTCCTGCCTTTTGGAGGATGCTCTGCGCGACCGGGAACTGCGGCTCGGTGAACGGGTCGACCGAAGTCGCGTAGGCGGCCGTCTTCGGACGTTCGCTCTTCGGGAGCGACGCGATCCACTGGGCAAAGGCCAGCAGCGAGTTGGCGACCGGATAGGACACGTCGAAGACGTCGTCGAGATGGGCGTCGAAGACAGAAGGTGCACCACCGGCGCCTTCGACGAATGCATAGCCGAACCGATGGGCGATCTTCGCGGCGGGAATCGTGAGCAATGACGAGAAGGGCCCGAAGACGAGGCTGACGTGGTCGATCGAGATGAGCTTCTCGTAGTTCGTCGCCACCTGGGTTGGGCTCGAGGTGTCATCGACGATGTCGAGGCTCACCTTGTGTCCGAGCAGACCCCCATGACTGTTCACGTATGCGGCCCAGAGTTCGTACCCACGCTTGTATGCCTGACCGTCGGCGGAGAAATCTCCCGTTAGCGACAGTGACGCCCCGATCTTGATCGTCGAGCTCGAACCATGTCGCGTGACACCCCCGGAGGTCGATCCGGCGAGCGTCATGGCGGCGCTGACGGCGCACACCGAAACGATCGATCCGAGACCGACGAGCCCGAGTCGGGGCCGTCTTTTTCTTGTAGTCATGCCTGTACCCCCTGTTCTCCTTATCTGTTTCACACGAACGTCGTCATGCGCCTTCTCTTTCGCGACCCAAAGACCAGGGCGCATCGGCCGCTGGCCGGAGGCCGTCGGAGACCTCGACGTGCTCGCTTTCAAGGTTGATTCCTGCAGCGCGCGCCTCGATCTCTAAGAGCGCCGCAAAGTCCCGATCACCGAGCCCCTCTCCGACCGCGGCCTGCACGAGCTGGTAGACGAGGCCGACGACGGGCATCGGCACCTCGAGCGCCCGCGCGACGGCGAGTCCTAAGTCGAAGTCCTTCAGCAAGAGCCGAGTCGTGAACGTCGGTGCAAATTCGAGGTTGACGAGCTGCGGCGTCTTGTAGCGGGAGAACGTCGAGCCCATCACCGAGTCGTTCAAGAATGCGAGGAAGTCATGTCGCGTCACGCCCGCCTTCTCAGCGAGCGCCGTCACCTCGACGAGCGTCTGAATGACGGTGCCGAGGAAGAGGTTGTGGCAAAGCTTGACGAGGCGGGCCACCTCTCCGTCGCCGACGTAGGTGACCTCCGCGCAGATCAGGCGCAGATAGGGCTCGACCTCGTCGAAGGCGTCGCGTGGGCCGGAAACGGCCATCGTCAGCCGCCCGGCGCGCGCGACCTTCGGGTTGCCGCTCACTGGCGC
>JBAVUF010000323.1:0-1689 GCA_049696635.1 Acidimicrobiales bacterium
CAGCAGCCTCCGCCGGCTCAAAGTTGCCGATACTCGACCCGATATACAGCACCAGCTGCCGTTCATCGGTTTTTTCCAGTTCCAGCCCGTGCGTGTAATCCACCACCTGCGGAATCACGACGACTCCGTCAATCTCTCGCTCGATGCGCTTCCGAGCCGCCTCCAGCGCGCTGGCTGAAACATCCAGGGGCTCGTAAACCACGGTCTTCTGTCGAGCCGCTGCTGCCTTCAGCAGCAGCCGCGTCTTGTCGGCCGATCCGGCGCCCAGCTCTACGATGCGCAGCCGCTTTCCCTGCGCCGCCTGCGCAATCATCAACGCAGCGCAGGAGTCGAAAATCTCCCGCTCGGTACGCGTCAGGTAGTACTCCGGCCGCTCGGTAATCTCGTCGAACAATCGCGATCCTGCTTCGTCATAAAACAACCAGGGAGGCAGCCGCTTTGCGCGGCTCCCAAGCCCGTTTCGGACCGCAGTCGCGACACGTTCCTCAGTATGTGTGGGGAATTCTTGCAGGATCATCGATGTCATACCGCCAATTGGATGCTTTTTCGCAACCGCCAGATACGCCGAAACGGTAAATTTGACTGTCAATTCTTGTTGAACGACCTCCACATCCATTCAACCCAGAAGCCTCACCATCCGCATTGCCCCGGACCAGGGCCTATGAAGCCAGGCGAATCCCTGAAAACTGCCAGCGCGTCTCCGGTGAAAAGAAGTTGCGATAGCTGGCCCGAATATGCGCCTTGGGCGTTACGCACGAACCTCCGCGCAGAACCATTTGCCCACTCATGAACTTGCCGTTGTATTCGCCCAGTGACCCCGCCAGTGGGCGAAACCCTGGATAGCCTAGATAGGCGCTCGCTGTCCACTCCCAGCAGTCCCCAAAGCACTGCATTTGGTCCTGGTCGCCAAGGCTCTCAGAGGGTGGCGCAGGCGTCAACCGGCCTGAATCCAAAAGGTTTCCCTCCACCGGCTGTTCCTCTGCAGCCGCCTCCCACTCAAACTCCGTTGGCAGCCGCCGCCCAGCCCAGCGCGCGTAGGCATCGGCCTCAAAATAGCTAACGTGGCTCACCGGTGTCGATGCCAGCCGGCTCAGCGGTTGTCCACCGCGCAGGGTAAAGACACTCCAATCACCGCTCTCGCTGGTCCAGTAGAGCGGAGCGCGCCAGCCGCTCTGTTGCATCGCGTCCCATCCCGCTGAGAGCCAGAACTCCGGCCGCCGGTAGCCCCCATCTGCCATGAACTCAGCAAACTCCCCGCAAGTTACCAACCTTGTGGCCAGCGAATACGGCTCCAGCCACGCCTTGTGGCGAGGTCGTTCGTTGTCAAAGCAGAATCCTTCTTCGCCGTGTCCAACCTTCCGCAAGCCGCCCTCAAATCCAACAAAACGCAGAGTATCGGACGCCCGTTTTGCTCCCTGGTTTTCAGGTGGTTCGTCGCAATAAGCCGGCCGCAGGGGATTCGTGAAAAAAGCATGGAGCGTGTCGGTCAGCAGCAATTCCTGGTGCTGCTCCTCGTGGTTCACGCCCAGCTCGATCCGTTGCCATGCCTCGGCCTCCGAATCACCTTCCAGCAGCCGCTCAATGCCCTCGTCCACATGCGCCCGGTAGCGAAGAATTTCGTCCAGCGCAGGACGCGAAAACGAAGACCGCAGCCGCTTCTCGGGGAACTCGGCGAAGCTTCTGTAGTAG
>JBAVUF010000324.1:0-2969 GCA_049696635.1 Acidimicrobiales bacterium
ATCAATGAGGTCTTTCAGTCTTCCAATATCAACTGTCATAGTTGTTCGTCACTTTCGTCAGATTGACGGAGTTGCTTTTCTATGCTCGTTCGGGCCCTCCGAGAGACGCCCAAACATCTGTGATCTCCTTGGCTTCGTAAACGTCATGGCGCGCTCGTTGGATCAATAGCGACGCTTCGTGCAGATCCTGCCGATACGCCGCCACGCAATCACTGACTAGCACGTTGTAATAGTCGTAATAAGCTGCATCCCGGTAGGTCGCCTCCACACAGCCGGGCGTCTGCTCTCCGGTGACGATGACCGTCCGTATCGAATTCGCGACTAGCAACTGATTGAGACGTGTATTGACAAAGGCGCTCGACCGGTGCTTCGTCACGACTGGCTCGCCGGGCAGCGGCCGGCACTCTTCGATAATCTCCGCGCCCCATGTGCCTTCGAGGCAGAAGTCGCCACCGACGCCTTTGTATTTGTTGTAGAGCCATGCATCGGAGTCACTCCTGTGCCCAGCGAGAGTTAGCGTCTGGATGTGCACGCAGAGGACTCCCGTGACTCGTGCAACGTTTAGGAAGCCGACGAGCGGTTCCGTGATCGCTTGTATGTGAGTTACGTCATTGCCCGCTGCCGCGATGCTGCCGTCCGACGACACAAAATCGTTCTGCATATCGATTACAAGGACAGCGCAGTGATGAGGAGCCAGAATCTCTTCCGGCTGATCCATAATAAGGCGACCATCGATATTTCGCATGACGCTAATTCCTTCCGATATAACCTTTGAGAGTCTTTGTGTTCATTAAACTCTCTTGCTTTTATTCGGGTCTGAGCGTTGAGCGAAAGGTACCTACCGATTCAAGGTGTTGAGCTAACAGCTCTCCAGCCACACGGATGTGCGTCTCGACGCGGTGGCGCACCATGTTTTCGTCACGTTTATCGAAAGCTTCGATAATTCCAGAATGATCCTGCTCAACCACGCCAAGCCAGCCACTGATGCTCCCAAAGTACCGGCGGGGAATGCAACGCGCGGTTTGTTGGAGAAAGCTCCGAAGCGAATTTCCATCAGGTGCCTGGTAGTTGATAACTCGGTGAAAGTCGTAGTTGATCTGTTCAACGATGTCATTTCGTCCAAGTTGGACGTTCTCGGAAATGCTCGCGTTCAGCTGGCGAAGGTGTGCAATGAACTCCGCGGAAACTTGAGGGACCGCCCTGGCTGCAAGCTTGCCCGCGATGATCGCGTGGAGATCGAAGCGGTCGAGAATGTCCTGTTTGGTTAGCCCGGCGGCGCGGAACCCCCGATGGTTATCAGCAACGACCAAGCCTTCGGCTTGCAGAATAAGGAGACCGTCACGGACGGGCGTTGTACTGACCGACAAGAAATCCCCGATCAGTCGCAATGGCAGCTTTTCGCCAGGCTTTAGCTGGCCGGAGAAGATCGCATCACGGATGTACGAGGCGACCTCATGGCCGAGTCGATTCCGACGCAGGACCGGCGCTAAGTACTCCTGAGGCGGCACATCGAGCCAAGTGGTTGTCACTAACTTTGTATAACATATAACATGCGTCGAATCAACCAGCAACGGCCGTCGCAAGGTCGCTCAGGATGTTTCCGAACAGAGTGGACCTCAACATCAGAGCTCGCGGGTTGAAAACCGAATTGCACGGCTGCATTGTTTTATGCGCGTTCACTTGGGGGCGGGGCTTACACCAAATTGATGAAACCCCCGCCGCACTCGTGTAGGTGTGGCCGCGCACGTTTGCGATCCACTGGACCGACCGATGAAAGTCGCTGTGCTCGGACCGGGTGGTGTGGGCGGTCTCCTGGCTGGCGTGCTCGCCCGCCACCGAGACGCCGTCGTGTGCATAGCGTCGACGTCGACATGCGAGCAGCTTCGCACCGCCGGCATCTCAGTTCGTAGCCAGCTCTTAGGCGATTTCACGGTCAACGTGGATGCCACCTCGACACTTCAAGCTCCGATCGACGTCTGCCTGATCACGGTCAAGGCAACCCAACTGGAGACAGCCCTAGAGCGTGTACCACGTGGCGCGCTCGGCGACGCCCTCGTCGTTCCCTTGCTCAACGGGATCGAGCACCTTGACCTGCTCCGGGAACGGTATGGGGCCTCCGTCGTACCAGCGACGATTCGAGTTGAGTCGACGCGGAGTGCACCGGGGAAGATCGAAAGTGCGAGTCCGTTTATCACGGTGGAACTCGGCCTCCCTATCGAGACCGAAGCAGTCCAATCTCAGCGCATACGCGCCTTCGGAGCTCACCTCATCGCTGCAGGTGTGGACACAGAGATCCGAGACGATGTACAGACCATGATGTGGGGAAAGCTCAGTTTCCTCGCACCTGTCGCACTGCTCACCACGCACGAGTCCGCGCCGGTCGGAGATATCCGGACGACGTTTCGAACAGATCTTCTCACTCTTGTGGACGAAGTCGTCGCCGTCGCCCAGAAGGATGGAGCACGGGTTGAAGCCCAATCGATCGTGCGATTATTGGACAGCGTCCCCGACGCGATGCGGTCCTCAATGCAGCGCGACGCCGCCGCCGGGCGAGGTATCGAGATCGATGCCATCGGCGGCGCGATCTTGCGGGCGGCAAAACGGCTCGACGTGGCGGTTCCGCTCGCAACGAAGCTGGTTAAAGACTTGAGCCGGAACCCTGGCCGGCGCGGTGGAGAGCAAAGGCATTAAGAGCGCGCGCCAATAGGCCTCACGCGGCGACGAAGCTCGCGCCGTAGCGCTTGTTCCACTTCATGAGTTTGGTGGTGAGGACGAGAGTCATCGCGAGGTCGAGCGCTGCTTCGCGGTGGATCAACTTGCGATCGGTGTTCCTCCGCAGCAACCCGAAGTTCGAGAGCCAGGAGTTCGCGCGCTCGACCCGCCAGCGCTCTCCGAGTCTCGCCCTCTTTGCGTCCCGCTCGGATTTCGCGTTCGGTTTGCGGCGAAGCGGGATCACCGCAGCAATGCCC
>JBAVUF010000325.1:0-19624 GCA_049696635.1 Acidimicrobiales bacterium
TCGTCGTGATCGGAGCGGGCGTCGCCGGCTCGAACGCGGCCTCGATCGCCGTGGGCATGCACGCGGATGTCTCCGTCCTCGATCGCGATTTGCACCGATTGGCCACGCTCGACCAGGTATTCGCTGGCCGGCTCGAGACGCTCGCCTCGAGCGAGCACGCGATCGAACAGGCCTGCCTGGAGGCAGACCTCGTCATCGGTGCGGTGCTCGTCGTCGGCGCCCGTGCCCCAAAGCTCGTGAGTGACGATCTCGTGCGACGCATGCGACCGGGTTCGGTGCTCGTCGACATCTCCGTCGACCAAGGGGGCTGCTTCGAATCGACGCATCCGACGACACACTCGGATCCCACCTACCGCGTATTCGACTCGATCTTCTACAGCGTGGCGAACATGCCGGGCGCCGTCCCTCACACCTCGACGTACGCGCTCACCAACGCGACGATTCCCTACACGATGGAGATCGCGAACAACGGGTGGCGCGCCGCAGTGCGCGCCGATGCCGCGCTCGCAGAGGGCGTGAACGCCGTCGACGGCCAACTCGTGAGCGCGCCCGTCGCCGAGGCGCATGGCCTCGAGCACGTGCCGCTCTCTTCGCTCTTGTAGCACACGAATCGGCCCGCGGGCCAACGGCAAAACCTGCGCGCGCGCTCTCGATTGCCACCAGGTCGCGTCGTCGACCAACTACGTTGGCCGCTCGTGCCCAGTCATTCCCAAGGCGCTTCGCGCCGTCGTCAAATGAGTCTTCGCGCCTATTTCCGCACGATCCGCAAGGGGCGCCTCGCCGCAGCCGGTGCCGTCGCCGTCGCCATCGTGCTGCTGATCGTTCTCCTCGTCGTGAACACGTCGTCGCCCCCGAAGAAAAACCCCCACACCGGCGGCGGCGGACCTCGCGTCACCCAGCCGCACCTCGCGACCGACCACTGCCCGTTGACCGACCTGCCCGCCCCCGGCGGGGTCGTGCCAGACCGTGAGCCGGTCGCCGTGAAGATCGGTAACGAACCCGACGGCGCGCGACCGCAGAGCGGCCTGAACGAGGCCGACGTCGTCTTCGACACCCCCGCCGAGGGCGGGATCATGCGTTACATCGCCATCTTCCAGTGCCAGAACGTGACGAACATCGGCCCGATTCGGTCGGTGCGATGGGTCGACTGGCACATTTTGCAAATGTTCCCGCACGTCGTCCTGGCCTTCGTCGGTGGCGTCACCCCGAACCAGCAAACCGTCCAATCGCTGTCGTTCATCGACGACGCGAACGAGTTCTTGCACTACACGGCGTACCACGACGATCCGCAACGCGTCGCCCCCGATGCGACGTACTCGACCACCGAGGCGTTGTGGGCGCTGTTCCCGAAGCAGTCCGCGCCGCCGCCGATCTTCCGCTACACGGGGTCATTGCCGAAGGGGGCGCACCCGGCGTCGTCGGTGGCGATCAACTTCTCGTACTACACCGACGTCGTCTGGAAATGGGACGCCTCGACGGGCCAGTGGATCCACACGTACTCGGGGCAGACCGACATCGACGCGCTCACCGGCAAGCCGGTGACGACGACGAACATCATCGTCGAGGTCGTCCACTACACCTATGGCCCGTACGTCGAAAGCACGGGCGGCTCGGGTGACGTCGAGAGCCAGACCGTCGGGCGCGGCCGCGGCTTCATCTTCCGCAACGGCGAATACATCCCGGTGATCTGGCACCGCCCGTCGCTGAACTCCCCGACGACGTATGTCTCGAACACCGGTCAACCCGTCGGGCTCCAGCCCGGACGCACCTGGGTCGAGTTGCTGCTCGACACGACTTACAAAGAAGCCGGAGCGTTCAAGGTCACCCCGTAGTCACGCAGGCGGCCGTCCCCAGCGCTGCACCCGGCGCAACAACTTTTCCTTCCAAGGCGGGTACGGCGGGTAGAGCACCGGATGCTCGAGGCGCGTCGACTTCTCGAAAACGGCACGCGCGTGGCTGAAGCGCTCGAAACCCGCCCGACCGTGGTACGCGCCCGTCCCCGACGCGCCGACACCGCCGAAGGGCAAGCCGGGGATCGCGACCTGCAGCACCGTCGTGTTCACGCCGACTCCGCCCGAACGCGTCCGGTGGATGATGTCGTCGGCGCGCTCGCGATTCGACGTGAAGAGGTAGAGCGCGAGCGGATCGGGGTGCGCAGCGATCTGCGCCAGCGCGTCGTCGACGCTTCTCACCGACTCGACGACGAGGATCGGCCCGAAGATCTCGTCCTGCGCGAGCGCAGACGCCGGGTCCGGGGAGCGCACGACGGTCGGCGCGAAATAGCGCGCCCGACGCTGATAGTCGCCGCCCACGAGCACCTCGCCGCCGTGGCCGTCGAGCATCGCCACGAGACGATCTAGATGGTGCTCGTCGACGACGCGCGCGTATGCGTCGCTTCTTTTCGGATCTGCGCCGAAGAAATCGGTGATCGCCTTTAGGAGGTGGGCGACGAACCGCTCTTCGACCGCGTCCTCGACCAGGACGTAGTCGGGCGCGACGCAGGTTTGTCCGGCGTTGAGAAAGCGTCCCCAGGCGATGCGCCGCGCCGCGACGCGCAGGTCCGCGTCCGCGCAGACGATTGCCGGGTTCTTTCCGCCGAGCTCGAGCGTCACCGGCGTGAGGTGCTTCGCGGCCGCGGTCATCACGGCGCGCGCTGCTCGCTGCCCGCCCGTGTAGAGAACGTGATCGACGCCGGCGTCGACGATCGTCTCGACGACCGACGCTCCTCCTTCGACAACGGCGACGGCTCCCGGATCGAGGTGAGCGTCGACGAGCTGTGCGAGGACGTGTGAGGTCGAAGGCGCGAGCTCGGAAGGCTTCAGGACGACAGCGTTGCCGGCCGCGAACGCGCCAACCGTCGGGGCGAGCGTCAGGTACACCGGATAGTTCCACGGCGAGACGACGGCGACGAGCCCGAGGGGCTGGTGGACGATGCGTGCTCTCGCCGGCAATTGTGTGAACGGCACCCTTGCCCGATCCGGCCGCATCCAAGAACGCAGATGCCGCAGCGCGAAATCGATCTCGAGCGTGACCGCCGCGAGGTCGGTCAGCCAGCTCTCAAGACGCGGCTTTCCGAGGTCGGCGGCGAGCGCCGCTTCAAGCGCGGATTCGCCGTCGACGACGAGACGTCGGAGCGCCACGAGCTGGTGGCGCCGCCACTCGAACGTGCTCGTCGCGCCACTTCGGACCGTCGCCCGCAGGGTGAACAGCATGTCTTCGACCGACTGGGTGAACGTCACGAGCCGCCTCGTCCGGTGCCGGGCCGGGAGCGTACCAACGAGACGTCTCGACCGTGCCGAGAACATGGCGTTCCGGTTACGGTGTCCGCCCGGTGGCGATACGCGAGGACGTGCTCCACGTCGAGGTGATCGAGACTCCCGACCTCGGCGACCGAAGCTACGTCGCCCACGATGGCGAGCTCGCGATCGTCGTCGACCCGCAACGGGATCTCGGCCGCATCCAAGAGCAGATCGCCGAGCACGGGCTCGTAGTGGCGGTCGTCGCCGAGACCCACCTCCACAACGACTACCTGACCGGCGGCTACGAACTCGCGCGGCGCGCCGGAGCCGAGTACCTCCTCTCCGCCGACGACGACGTCGATTTCGCGCGCCGCAAGGTGAGCGACGGGGAAACGATCGACGTCGGCGGCTTGCGCCTAACTGCGCTATCGACGCCAGGGCACACCTTCACGCACCTGTCGTACGCGGTCGCGAACGTGTCCGGCCCGGCGGCGATCTTCACCGGCGGCTCCATTTTGTACGGGAGCGTCGGGCGGACCGACCTTTTGGGGACCGAACACGCGGCCGAGCTCGCCCGCCTGCAATATCGGTCGGCGCGCCGGCTCGCCGAGATCCTCCCCGACGAGGTCGCGGTCTTTCCGACCCATGGCTTCGGCAGCTTCTGCAGCGCCGGCAGCGTCTCCATCGTCGCGAACGCGACGATCGGCGAAGAACGTTCGCGCAACATCGCCCTCACGATCGAAGACGAGGACACGTTCGTTCATCGCGTGCTCTCCACGTACGACGCGTACCCGACCTACTACGCACGCATGGCTCCGCTCAATCGCCGTGGACCCTCCGCCGTCGAGCTTTCATCGGTGCGACAGGTCGATCGCGAGGAACTGTTGGCCCGCGTCCGTGCCGGTGAATGGGTCGTCGACCTGCGCGAACGACGCGCGTTCGCGCGATCGCACTTCTCGGGGACGGTGAGCTTCCCGCTCGACACCTTGTTCTCGACCTACGTCGGCTGGCTTATACCCGCCGACGCGCCGATCACGCTCATCTCGCCGAGCGAGGCCGAGCTCGAGGCGGCGCGCGTCCAGTTGGCGCGCATCGGAATCGACGAACTGAAGGGCGCGACGACGGGCTCGTTCGACGCGCTCTTGGACGGCGACGCACAGGCAAGCTATCCGACTACGACCTTCGCGGGCCTCATCGGACTCGGCGACGTCGTCGTGTTGGACGTCCGCCTCGCCGACGAGTGGCGACAGGCGCACATCGCCGGCTCTTTCCACATCCCTCTTCACGAGCTCGAAAAGCGAGTGGGCGAACTCGACGACGGTCCGATCGCGGTGCACTGCGGCAGCGGATACCGCGCCGGCATCGCCGCGAGCCTCTTGCAGCGGGCCGGCCGCGACGTCGTCCTCGTCGACGATGGCTGGGCGAACGCCGAGAACACGATCGATTCCCGCTTGATCGTGAAGTCGCGGCCACGGTGACACCGACCAAAGCGAGACAACGGGACCTTCGGCTCTTTTTCGAGTCATCAGCGAGGCGAATGCTCATTTGGCGGAGAGAAGGCCGCGCCGAGCCGTAGCGGTCGCTCTTCGAGGACAAAAGAAAGGAAGTCACGATGTCGGACCTCACGGGACGCGTGATCGAACACGTCGTCGCAAGCAACCCGCACGAGGAGCCCTTCCACCAGGCGGTGCGCGAAGTGCTCGAGACGCTCGAGCCGGTGCTCGCCGCCCATCCCGACTTCGTCGAGGCGCGCATCTTGGAGCGGCTCGTCGAGCCCGAGCGGGTAATCATCTTCCGGGTTCCTTGGGTCGACGACCTCGGCATCATTCAGATCAACCGGGGCTTTCGCGTCCAGATGAACTCGGCGATCGGCCCGTACAAGGGCGGCCTGCGCTTCCACCCCGACGTCACCCTCGGACTGCTGAAGTTCCTCGCCTTCGAGCAGGTGTTCAAGAACGCGCTGACGACCCTGCCGATGGGCGGAGGCAAGGGCGGGTCGGACTTCGACCCGAAAGGCAAGTCCGACGACGAGGTGCGCCGCTTTTGCCAGTCGTTCATGACCGAGCTGTACCGCCACATCGGCCAGTTCACCGACGTCCCGGCCGGCGACATCGGCGTAGGGGCGCGTGAGATCGGCTACCTCTTCGGCCAGTACAAGCGGATCACGAACCTTTTCGCCGGGACGATTACCGGCAAGGGCGTCGCCTGGGGCGGCTCGTTCGTGCGACCAGAAGCCACCGGGTTCGGCGCCGTGTACTTCGCCGAGGAGATGCTGAAGGCCCGCGGAGACTCGCTCGCCGGCAAGACCTGCCTTGTCTCGGGCAGCGGCAACGTCGCGCAATACACGGTCGCCAAGCTGATCGAGCTCGGCGCGCGGGTGGTCACGATGTCGGACTCCGACGGGTTCGTGCTCGACGCCGACGGATTCGACGAGGAGAAGCTCGCGTTCGTCCTCGAACTGAAAAACGTGCGCCGGGGACGGATCTCCGAATACGCCGACCGGTTCACGCACGCCGCGTTCTATCGGCACGGTCAAGGCGATCACCGAACGTTGTGGTCGACGCCGGCGAGGTGCGCGTTCCCATCGGCGACGCAAAACGAGATCTCGGGCGACGACGCGTCCACGATGCTGAAGAACGGAGTCGAACTGGTCGTCGAAGGAGCGAACATGCCGACGCAGCCCGAGGGAGTCCGACGATTCCTCGAGGCAGGGATCCTCTTCGGTCCAGCAAAAGCGGCCAACGCGGGCGGCGTTGCCGTGTCGGGTCTCGAGATGACCCAGAACATCGAGCACGCGAGCTGGTCCGCGGAAGAAGTCGATGAGCGACTCCGCGAGATCATGTCGGCGATCCACGAGCAGGTGCGTGCGACCGCCGAGCAGTACGGCGAGGCGGGGAATTACGTCGCCGGGGCGAACATCGCCGGATTCTTGAAAGTCGCCCAGGCGATGCTCGAGCAGGCCGACGTCTAGGCCGTTCGCGTCGAAAGGCGGTGGGATCTAGAAAAGGCCGCCGCCGTTCGTGACGCTGCTCGATGCGAGCCGCTCGAGCGCCCGCTCGAGAGCGCGCGCTTCAGCGGGATGCCGCGCAAGCGTCGCGATCGCCCGCAGGTCTTGCGGCTGCAGGATCGAAAGAGCCGCGTCGATGTCGTAAAAGACGGTCGCGGTCGGGCTGACGAACCACGCACCGTCCTGATTGACGGCCACGATGCCGATTGCCGGATGCATCGTGAAAAGGCGGGACGTGAGTGGTCGGAGCGAAGGCGGCAGGACCGACAAGATCCGCTGTTCCTCCCCCGGCTTCGCGGCCGAGGACGGACAGCGATTAGTCGTTCCGGCGGGAGTTGTCACGCTCACGCAACCGCCCTTGATGCCGATCGTGATTCCCCTCACCGACGCCGACAGGCCGAGATCGCCCACCTTGACGAGAGTGCCACCGGTCACCGGCGAGTCAGACAGCATCATGCTCGTGATCTTCAGATGGACCTCGGACCTCGCTTTCTCGAGTTCGGACTGGGCGCGTCCGAGGATTTCCGGCGCATAGGTCTGCAACGCACCCATTTCGCCGGGCGCGAGATCGGCGAGAACGCCTGAGACGTTGAACGCGGTGACGTCGCTAATGAAGGCGCGGACCGCGTCGTCGGCGCTGTTCCCCCCTGAGGGTCGGATCGCAGATGTTGCGCTCGGCGGCGCGCCCGTGCCTCCTTTCGCCTTGAGGGCGTCGACGATAATTGTGTAGCCAAGGCTCACGTACCAGCGACCGCCGACCTTCTCGGTCACGATCGGCGTCGATGCCTCGGACTTGATCGCTGTGGTCGCGGATCGCTCGCCACCTTGCAGGGAACTGCCGGCGAGCGAGCTCACAAAAGAACCGACCGGGAGCTTGCTCGGGTTGACGGATTCGGTGACTCGTCCGCTTGTGATCGTCACGGCAACGAGATCAGAAGACAGCGCCTGCGTCGTCGTCGTGATCCCTGAAAAGTGCAAGCCAAGTCCCGAGATGGCGGCCAGGTTCGTCCCGCTCGACAGGATCGTGAGCCGCTCGAACTGGTGAGCGAGACCCGTGATTCCGGGCTCGATCACCTGGCGTTCGCCCGGAACGATCGCATCGAGGACACCGAGCAGGTCAACATGGTCTGCAGCGCCGAGCAGGTCCCCCACAGCCGCAGAAGGGCTAGCCGCTCCTGGAGGCGACGAGGAAAGCGTTATCGCCGCGCCGACGCCGCCACCGACGAGCGCCAGGGCGACGACGAGCGCGAGCACTCGTGGCCACGACGAGTTCGACTTCGACACGGGCGGAGTTTCGCCTCCGCTCGTCGGCAATCCCTCCGGCGAAGCGGCCGGCGCCGGCTCATCGGGCACGGTGTGTGGTCCTGCAAACCATGACCGTGAACCCGATCGCCATCGCGATCGCACAACCAATGCCGCCCACCCAAGGGCCGAGACGCGCGCTCGCGCCCAGTTGGACAATCGCCGCGATTGACGCCGCGACGACAACTGCGCCCAACACGACGCCCAAGAGAGCAGAAAGTCTGACGCGGCCGAGTACCGCCGCCGCGAGCGCGCACGCGGCGATCACCGGCAGTGCGTACGCGGCGCGCAGACCGATTCGCTCCCAACCCGGCAACGCGCTGCTAACACCTTCGAGCGCATGGACGAGTGCGAAGGCGCTACGGGCGGAGGTGCCCGAGACCGACCACGGCAGAATCAAGGCGACAACCGTGACCGGCACCGGAGCGATTGCTAGCACCCGCCGGACGAGCACCGCCTGAGCGTACCGGGAAGGTCCTCCGGAAACGGCCGTCCGATGCGTCTCGAAATGGACGACGGGCTTGCTAACTTCGCAACTGGTCCGAACCGTACTTTTCAGAGACTGCTGCGCTGCGCCGCGGCTCCGCGAATCAGTGGTCGGCGGGCGCACGCCGTTTAGCAACCCTGAGCCTGCATCGTGCCACGAACACGCCCACATACCACCTCATACGTCGAATGACGAATCGAGATTGAATTGCGCTTCGCCATCGAGGCGGCGTGCTGTGACCAGCGGATGCTCCGGCAAGACCGCCGCGTTTACTCGAGTTCCGCAGCCAGTTCTCGCACCGAATCGACAATGCGAGACGGTCGATACGAAAACCGCCGAGCGGTAGATTCGTCCGACAGACCCGACAGCACCAAGACGGTGAAGAGCCCCGCCTCGATTCCCGCGACGATGTCGGTGTCCATCCGATCGCCGATGATCGCCGTGGATTCGGAGTGCGCGTCGATCCTGTTGAGCGCAGTCCGGATCATGAGGGGGTTGGGCTTTCCCACGAAATAGGGATCGACGCCGGTTGCGGTACTGATCAACGCCGCGACCGAACCGGTTGCGGGCAGCGGGCCATACAAGCTCGGACCGGTCGTGTCCGGGTTCGTCGCGACGAAGGACGCTCCCCCAGTGATTAGTCGGATCGCCTGCGTGATGCGCTCGAAGCTGTAGCTCCGAGTCTCGCCAAGGACGACATAGTCCGGGTCGTGCACGGTCTGCGTGAACCCGACCTCCTGGAGTGCCGCAGTCAAACCCTCTTCGCCGATGACAAACGCCGACCCGCGCGGCCTTTGCGCGTCGAGGAAGCGTGCTGTCGCGAGCGCGGACGTCCAGATGCGGTCCGCCGACACGTCGATCCCGTCCCGTTGCAAACGGGCAGCGAGGTCCCTCGGCGTGAAGATCGAGTTGTTCGTGAGGATGAGAAATGGGCTGCCTCGCTGGCGCAGGAGTGCGAGAAAACGCGCCGCTCCGTCGATTGGATGCTCCTCACGAACAATGACGCCGTCCATGTCGATCAGCCAGGCTTGGATCTCCTTAGCGGACGCCATGGGAGTTTGTTCACTGGCCGCGCGAGCGCTGTGGCGAGCCTGATCCATATCGTGATCCCGCGCCTCCGAAGTCGCTTCCAGGCCCTGCAGGATGAACACCCGGGGATTTGGTGGGCCGTAGAGGACTTGAACCTCTGACCCCTTGCGTGTCATGCACTTTTTAGCACCCCAAGCACACCCACCGACACCCTCTGACCAGGAATTTTATGGTCCATGGGTGACAGCAATGTATCTATAATCGCCCCGAAGTGCCCCCAAGATTGCCCCCAGGTCGGTGGGCATCGGAAGAAGCAACATGGCTCGATCACGCAATCTGGGCTACGGCGAAGGTTCCGTCTACCAAGAACAAGACGGCCGATGGCGGGGCGAACTTCGCATAGGTTCCAAACGGCGCCGGGTATCAGGATCAACTCGACGGGAAGCTCTCGCCGAGCTCGACAAGATACGTGCGCAAGTCGACGTTGGCCTTCCTCTCGGTAAAGACGTGCGCCTCGGAGACTGGCTCGAAGCGTTTCGCAGAAGGGTTATTTGTGACAGGGATCCAAACACGCTTGCGAACTACGACTGGGCAATTGGCCACCTCCGGTCGCTGCACAAACGGCGCATCAGGGATCTAGAGGTCGCTGACGTCGAGAACCTCCTTCGGGATCTCGCAAATCAAACTCCTTCGCCAAGTACTCGTCGCAGAGGCGGTCGACAAAGACCTCTCGGAAAATCCTCGCTCAATCGCATCAAGACCGTTCTCGGAGCGGCCCTTAACGAGGCCCAACGGCTTGACATGATCGGTCGAAATGTTGCTCGTCTTGCGGTTATTCCGACCGAGGCGACATCAGCCAAACCACGACGTTCCCTAAATCATGATGAAGCACGTCGACTCATCGACTGCGTGGCCGGTCAGCAGGACGAAGCACTCGTTCTCTTCTTTCTCGGTCTTGGACTACGACCCGGTGAAATCTGTGGTCTTCAATGGAATGCGATCAACTTCAGCGACGCCACAATTCAAATACACCAGTCGTTGAAGCGACATCCCGACGGTTCACTTTCAATTGGTCCGACCAAGTCTGACAGCGACCGCACGTTGAAACTTTCACGAGAACTCGTTGCGGTTCTTCGACATCACCGGGCAACTCAGCGGAAGCAGCGCTTGGCAGCAAGTGCCTGGGAAGATCACGATCTCGTGTTCTGTAACGAAATCGGTCGCCCGATTGATCCTTCAAATCTGCGTCGAACGATTAGAGACCTCGTGAAAGCTGCAGGATTAGAGCCGCTCAGTCCGAACGAACTAAGGCACACATCAACGTCGCTGCACGTCGAATTCACTCCGATCCACGAGGTAGCCGACATGCTCGGTCATAAGAACATGCGCATGCTCACTCAGACCTACCGTCACAAAGTTCGGCCTATTGTCGATGCCACGCACGGTCAGAGCCAAATCCTGAGCGGATAAGTCAACCCGCCCCGCTACATGTGGATTACACCCCTACGGATTATGTCGGCGGTGTGTCACCCCTGCCTGGGGCCCCAAATCGACAGAAAAACTTAAGTATGGGACCCCTTCGCAGAGGATCCTCGCTGGAAGGTTGAAATCAAAGCCGAGGCCGTAATCAGCGGGTAGGGCCGCAACGGCGTCGAATCGTGGTCCGCCGTAACCCTCGTGCAACCGCTGTTGACGTAGAAAGAAAGTGCGCACGAGGAGGGCGTCGATGCTGATCAAGCGAAGACGCACGGCGATATCGGCTGCGACTGTTCTCGCACTCGGGACAGTAGTGCTCCTCTTTGCCGCTTGTGGGGGTGCTACCGGACCGGGTGTGGCGAGTCTCGGGTCGTCGACCACGACGACCACCTCCCCCGCCGCAGCGTCTTCGAACACGAACAAGGCGACCGACTATTTGGACGGCGTCAAGTACGCCCAGTGCATGCGGACCTACGGGGTCACGAACATGCCCGACCCCAACAGCAAGGGCGAATTCCTCACCGACCGGGGACTCCTTAACGGCCAAAAAGTCGATGTCAACTCGTCGCAGTACAACTCGGCCAACAAGGCGTGTACGCACCTGCTCCCAAACGGCGGCCAGTTGACCCCCGCCGAGCAGCAAGCCTTACTCGCCCAGGCGCTGAAGTTCGTGCAATGCCTGCGCACGCACGGCTTCCCGAACGAGCCCGACCCGAGCACTGGGGGTGGTGGAGTTTCTCTCCGTCTGCCCGGGCGGCCGAACTCGCCCCTGGTTCAAAAGGCAATGGAGGCGTGCAAGTCGTTCTCGCCAGGAGGGGGTCCGTAAGCAGGAGTACGGACGTGTCGTCGCCGGCCGGTCGTACCGGACGGAACATCGGATCCGAGTCTTGGATGCTGGTAGCGCCGAATGCGAACGAAGTCCATTCCGAACGACCCAGCCGGCGACTGTTGCCATCGCAATCTGCGAGGCACCGTCTACAACGGCGCAACGAGTCGAAACACTCAATCAAATCAGTGAGGTATTGCGGACATGACGAGATGGGGCGGGGTTATTCCGCTTCGATTTGCCTCGACGGTGAACGACAGTTGCGTGGGGCCCCGAAGCGGAATCACGGTTAACGGTGGGCGGGGTCCAGCCTCCGTCCAATCTGCTGTCAACTACGGGGCGGTCGGTAGCGCCCTCTTGAGGATGAACGAACTGACAGCTTGTGGTCGGTCAGCCATGTGCTCAACGGCCACGACCTCCCAACCATTGCTCCCGAGATCGTTCAGCTTTTCCTTGAGCCCCGGGGTTCCCTTGATCCCCTCGAACTCGCTCCTTGCTGACCAGTCGAAAACCTCATATTCCCAGCGTGGTGAATTCATGCTCCGCCTTCCTTTCATCTCGCCGCAGGTGCAGCTCTCACGAGAGCGTGCAAGGCCGGCGAACGGCATCCGCCGTAACGTTCCAATTTTCGGCGCATTTGATCCCTTTGTCGGTCGACAATGTGCGGCAGTGCACCGAATCGTGATCCTCGGTCGGGGTGGCGCAGGGAAATCGGCCTTGGCGACTCGCTTGGCTGCGATGAAAGGCATACCGGTAATCGAACTCGACAGCTTGTTCTGGGTTCCTGGGAAAAAAGGAACCCGGCCTGCTCGGTGGGCTGCGATTCAAGCCGACTTGGTCAAGGCTCCCGAGTGGATCCTTGATGGCGATCTCGGACCGTACGACGTTGTTGAGCCCCGACTTCGAGCGGCGGATGCGATCATCGTCTTGGACTTCTCGCTAGTTCGTTCGCTTTGGAGAGCCCTGCGGAGATCACCCGAACGGCTCGACTTTTGGCGATGGCTCATCACCTGGCGACGGCGAAGTCGCCCGTTTCTAATGGCGGCCATCGCCCGTGAGGCCCCGAACGCTGAGGTCTATGTCTTGCGCACCCCGAAAGAAGTGCGCCGCTTCCTCTCTGACGAGTCCGCCAGTGTCTCCTAATCGACTCGGGCGAACATCCGCTCTGATTTCAGCGTCGACTTTCGGTCAGACCATAGATGGCCATCATTCCGATGACCGTCTATGCGATGTCATGAGTGGTCAGTCGAACCTCGCCCGAGCTGAAACAGTGATCCAGAGCTCAGCTCCTGTGCCTCACGATTACGCATGCCGTTCGAACAAATCGAGCAGACACAGCGGCGAGTGCCGATGTGACGAGCGGCGTGATGACCCGGTACACCGTGCGAAGAGCGGTGCTCTCATGGCGAAACCTGGTGCACCGCTTTTACCCTTCGCATCGCTTCGGCAAATTCCTGTGCGCCCTTGATGATCTGTACACACTCATCGAATGTGCCGCTGAATAGGGCGTCCCGGTACTTCGTCGGATCAGCGAACCACCCGACTGCGTGAGCATCTTCAATCGCTCGTTCGAGTCTGTCGAGTGGAAAGTCTTCGACGAGCAGGTTGCCGATCAGGACCAAACGATCCATCTCGATCTTGAAGTCGAAGCTCTCTTCAGCGTCAACGCTCATCTCATTGCCGACTTTGTCTTGCGTTCCATCTCGTACCGAACAACGAGCTCTTCGTAATCGGCTCGCTTGACGTTGCCATCGGGCAAAGGACCGCATCGTTGCTCGATCCACTCGACGAACTCGGGATAGATCTGCGCAATGTCCTTCCAAGTCATGATTCCTCCCCCAGACGATCGATCCCGGGGTGCCCTCGGCAGCCGTCAGCGCCAAACCTGGCGCTGTTGCGTAATAACCGTCGCCGCACCCGTTTTACGACGGAAGCGGGCCGAGATCATCTGCAAAATTGCAGATACAGGTGCGGGCAGGGTCATAGATGGTCATCAAGATCGTGACCATCTATGCCGTTGGGACCAATCGCAGCGCCCGACCCCAGAAGGTCGACGCCCAAGGACTTGCCAAGTGGCTTATCCAGTAGCGGATTGCTCCAACGGTGAACGGCGCTTGCCTGGGGCCCCAAAATGGCAGTATTGGTTAATGATGGCCAGGGGAACCGAAGAGAACGATAAGAGCGAGACGCAGGACGAGCAGCGACGGCTCGTGGAACGTGCTCTTGTTACGCCCGGTATTGCTGAGGTAATCAACCTTTACGGTCGTCTCAGTTCCTACTTGAGAATCGTCAACGTTCAGCCGAGTCAAGTGCACAACGCCAGCGGAGGCAACGCCACCTGACATGCCCCACTTGGGGCGAACTTCTCGTCGAACTTGGACAGCCCGAAAACAAGCTGCCGAACGGGATGCCGGACTTCGATCGGGTACGGCGCAAGTACTTGTCTCAGCTTTACGACGTGACACAACGCCCGACGATTATTTATTACACCGATTTCTTCGGCAAAGGCGGTCCTGCGGCATCGATTTCGCTTGAAGACATGCAGGGCATGATGGAGGTGTGCAAGGATCTTCCGGGTCCAAATCTCGACATCATTCTCCACAGTCCTGGCGGCAGTGCCGAAGCTGCGGCGAGCATCGTTGGTTATCTTCGCAAGAAGTATTTCGATATCCGTATCTTCGTACCCCTTGCTGCGATGTCCGCCGCCACGATGTGGGTGCTTGCAAGCAACCGCATCGTCATGGGCAAGCACTCTCAGCTCGGTCCGATCGATCCACAAGTCGTTTCATCGGGCGGGTGGCAAGCGCCGGCTCGTGCGATCCTCCAGCAGTTCGAGCGTGCGAAAGAAGAATGCAAGGATCCGTCTCTGCTTGGTGCCTGGGTGCCAATTCTTCAGCAGTACGGTCCTGCGCTGATCCAGCAGTGCGAGACAGCCGAGAAACTTGCCAAGCGACTGGTTCGGGAATGGCTCACGCAGTACATGTTCCAATCCGACCCCGAAGGCGAAGCGAAAGCGAACCTAGCCGCAGATTACTTCGCTGATTACGAATTGCATCAATCTCATGCACTTGGAATCAATCGTGATCAAGCTCGATCTGTCGGACTTTTCATCGACAACCTGGAAAGCAGTCAGCAACTACAGGATGCGGTGCTGAGCGTCCATCACGCATGTATGCACACATTCCAGGGACCGGCCGTGAAGATTGTGGAGAATCACCTTGGGCGTACGTTCGCAAGATTGACACAGCAGATGGTCATTCAGATGCCCGTAGTTCCGGGTCCTTCAAGTCCCGTTCCCGCTGCAGGCATGCCGTTCGTTCCACCGCCCGATGCATCGTCGCCGAGTTGATGCTCAGAGAGGTGCCTTTAGTCCAATCCTCGACCGATTTGAGGAAGTGATCCAGCTCTCAGCTGACGTGCTTCACGATTACGAATCTCCATTTGAACAATTCGGGCAGACCCAGCGGCGAGTGCTGAAGTGACCAACGGAGCGATGATCCGAAGAGCCAAGCGAAATGCAGGGTGAAAGTTTCGGTTTCGTCGAACCCGGCTTTGACGGTCCGCTCGGATTACGACCGGTTCAGTAATATCCCATGCGGCGTAACCGTTCACTTCGCCGCTCGGACTCGTAATTTGCCACCGGCTTCGGCCGCTGATGCTCCGTATTGGCATCGTTCGCCTAGTAATTCGTTGCAGCATCAAGCGGACCGCTTCTTGGCCACCTTCGGGATGATCGTCAGTGATCCGGCGGCCGGAACGAACGAGGACTCTGTTCCGTCGTCCCATTTCACCCGCACGAGCGAGCCCTGAGTGGCGGTGACCACGCCTGACCGTGGCGGCGTTCCGACCTTTTCGGATTCGACGACGATGCGGTCCTTGATCTTGACCATTTGCGCCTCCTGGTGGGCCGATTAGCGGCCGGTTGCTAGCGTTTTCGACTGCCCGATCGAGTTTGGGCTGGGAGGAGCCGTTTCCGATCGGAGCTACTCAGTCCTCCGAGTCTCTAGATTTGTAATCGTATGGTCGCTCGCAAGGCTTCGAAATCGGCGAAGAAGGCTCGGGTAACCATGCCCAGAGCAAGCAAGACGAGTCGGAAAGCAACCATCAAACGGGCCACGAGCCGCCTTCGAGCTGCAAAGCGAGTTTCACGTCGTTGAGACTGTAGGTTGCCAGCCACGGTGAGCCCGAAAGGTCGCCGTCCCCTGATCCGTGGTGTTCATTCCTTCGAGGATTTGAACACCCCGGTTCCCAACGAGATGCTCATCGATACGTGCTTCGCCCTTCGCACAATTGTGACGACGGAAGCACTGCACGAACAGTGCCAGGCATACGTCTTTCGCATCCTGCAAGCTGGGGCGACAGTTTGGTACTCCGAAATGCTGGAACTTGAGCTTGCGGAAAAGGCATACCAACTAGCGCTGAAAGAAACGTACGGGACGAAGTGGATGTCTGCCCGTCACGATGGGCGTGCACGTCGGCGAGCTTCGAGAAGGATGTCATCGTGGATGTCGGCGTGGGAAGAGATGATCACGGCGCTTCCCTCTGGTCGCATTCAAATCAGTGAGGTCGCAAACGACGTACCTCGGTTGATGCGGCTGGGACTCGCATCGTATGACGCCGTTCATGCGGCATCGGCGGCCTACATGGACGTGACGAACATTTTGACCACAGATACTGGGTTCGCTTACCTACCGCAATCGGCTCACCTCTACGTCGATTCCGGACGAGTGAACAGCTGTCGCAAGACAGGGGTGGAGCCGCCGGGTAATCCCTGCGGGTTATTGCGCCTCAGCATCACTTCGGCAGTGGACGACGCTTGCCTGGGGCCCCGAGCGACGATGGCGCTAAAGGATGAGGGGTCTCTTCGATTGCGTTCAAAGGCCGAAGCTAGGCGGCTAACTATTTCGGCCATCGCTTCTTTTGATACTTGAGAAGTTGCTGCCCGGTTAGCTCGACGGTTTGATTGTTGAGTCGAACATAGAACTTTTCTACCTTGTCGGTCTTTGGCGCACGGGCAAATACCTCTTGCGGCGCTGGTCCGACGTCAATCCGAGCCACGTCGTGCCCGTCGATGTCACATATGGCGACGCTCATGTCAGATGCGGAAGCCATCCCCAGAGACGTCGATACCAGGTCTGTGAGCCATAGCTCCCAGCCATCTCGGTCCTGCCGTTTCAGGAACCTGTAGTCCTGTTCTACGCCGACGGCCTCTCCATCGTTGTTGACGCCAACTAGCAACGAGCCACCGCTTGCGTTCATGAAACCTGCAATGGTTCGAACGAGTGCCCACTCAATCTCCGGATCTTTCTCACCCGTGTGAAGATTGCGTCGGCCGCTCGATTTGAACTCGACGACCTTGCTTTCGGGCGATCTCATCAATGAGCGCACTCCTGTAACGACCTGCTCGGCATTGGGATCCGGTTTCCAGAATGGGCTCTCGGAGGCATCGACGCTTCGGTTGACGGGTTTACCCATCGCCTCTTCAATCTGCTTCAGCAGGCGCTCGAATCGCCGATTAAAAAATGCTTGGAAATCATCTTGGCGAAGCGTGACTGGATCGATGTCGTGCGATTGAAGGATCGCATCCAGCTCGTTCGACTCGATCTTCTCCGTCTTCTCGATCCTGTTTAGGTAATCACTGGGTGCTCTCCCACCGATCTTCGCATTCGTCTTCGCATCGATCGCAGTCTTATTGACGACAGAGTCTGCGATACTCGCATCAACGCTATGCGTCCTGCACCAATCCTTCGGGAAAATGTGATGAATGTCGATGGCGTCATCGAAGTACTCGTGTACGTCGATCGAATTGCCGGTTCGGAAGTCACGTCCGCCACGCTTCATTTGAAGAGCAAACAATCCTTTGTATGCCGCACTCAACCGTGACCTAAGACTCAACAGCCGTTCAGCCTGGAACTGAGCGTCTCTCACTGTTCGAGGCTCATCGCCATTGTCAGCCACCCAGGCAGCAACGTCCTGAAGGTCCATTGCGAATCGCGTCTCTGTACTGCCGCCGTACATCTCACCGAAGACGCCACACCAGTACCAGCGGCGCAAGAGCTGTTGAGCATTATGACCTTCCGCTTTTTCGTCCAAGACTGCGAAGATTGCGGCCAACGGCACAAGCTGTGTTGCGTACGGCAAGTCTCGAGACTCGAAGATGTGCTCGCCGTGAAGGAAGAGCGCAACTCTGTCCATGGCCTCGCTGGCCACTGCTGACCACTTCTGATAATCGGTCAGGGACAAGCGGAGGACGTCTTTGCGTTTGCAGGAAACCGGCGGCACTCGCTCATCATCCCGATTGACAGAAATGAATTCAGTGCGCCGCTGAAGCGTTGTGATCAGAGTTACAACTTGGAGGAAGTCAGTAGATCGAAATCCTTGGAGGCACGGATTGGCGTGGAACTGCTGCTCCCTTGTTTCCCAATCGTCTCGAAGTCGGAAGTCGTCAGCCGCATAGGTTGCAGTGAGCAGTTCGAAGACCGTTAGCGATACCCCTCCAGTATTAACTTTCTCGAAAACCTGACAGACGGCTTCCTTCGGCGTGGATTTGACTAGCTGAATCGTCGGCACCTGATACTGGACGAAAGCGTTGATGATCGCTTCGTTGAACGCTGTCCACGTAGCCAGACGCTCCTCCATTGTGCCTGGACCGTCATGGAGAAAATCGAGCTGCCATGACATCGTCTCGGCGAAGTCGAGAACGATCGACAACGGGAACAGCAGCTGTTGCAACTCCTTTTGGCGAGTGGACACATCGAGTCGCACTTCACCACCGAACGCTTTCACAACGCCGTCTGCCGGTACTCCGAAAATGGCCTCTTCTCGGTCAGCGAAGGGATCCAGGCACTGGGCGATGTCTGCGTAGTAACGACGTGACAGGGCCTTGTTCTTCGAGTCCGTCGTCGGAACGGGCTTTCCCGATTTCAGTGCGAGGTATAGCGACGTGATGCGTTGCTGACCGTCCAAATGAATCGCCCTGGGTTTCCTGGAGGCTCCAAACCTTGGAAAGGTTGGAGACATGGGAGACCCACAAAAGAGGTATCCGCCTGAGCTGAAGGAGCGGGCGGTGCGGATGGTCCGCGAGGCCCGATCCGCCGATCCGAACGATCACAACGCGATAACGCGCATCGCCAGTCAGTTGGGCGTCGGAGCGGAATCACTGCGCAACTGGCTGAAGCAGGCTCAGATCGACGCCGGCGAGCGCCCCGGCACAACGACCGACGAGCACAAGAAGATCGCCGAACTCGAAAAGGAGGTGAAAGAGCTCCGGCGCGCCAACGCCATCTTGCGCTCTGCATCGGCTTTCTTCGCGGCGGAGCTCGACCGCCCACAGAAGTGATGGTCCGCTACGTCGACGAACAACGAGACGTGTTCGGGGTCGAGCCCATCTGCAAGCAGCTGCAGGTGGCCCAGAGCACCTACTACGCGGCGAGATCCCGACCGCCGTCTTTGCGGGCGCAAAGGGACTCCTGCCTGATCCCGATCCTTGTCGCGTTGTGGACGGCCAACTTCAAGGTCTATGGGGTGAGAAAGCTCTGGAAGGCTGCCCAGCGGGCGGGTCACGACGTCGGGCGCGACCAAGTGGCCCGCCTGATGAAAATGGCAGGGATCGAGGGCCTGCGCAGGGGGAAGAAGCACCGCACGACGAAGCCCGATGCCGCCGCTCAGAGACATCCGGACCTCGTCAACCGCCGCTTCGTCGCCGATCGCCCGAATCGCCTGTGGGTGAGCGACATCACCTACGTCGCCACCTGGTCCGGCTTCGCCTACGTCTGTTTCATCACCGACGCCTTCTCGCGGATGATCGTCGCCTGGCGTGTCGCGACCCACATGCGCACCGAGATGGTGCTCGACGCGCTTCAGATGGCGCGCTGGAAGCGGGGGACGACGCTCGAGGGGCTGGTGAGCCACTCCGATGCCGGCGGTCAGTTCACGTCGATTCGTTATGGCGAGGCGCTCACCGATCTCGGCGCGGTGCCGTCGATCGGCTCGGTCGGCGACGCGTTCGACAACGCACTCGCCGAGGCGACGAACGGCGCCTATAAGACAGAGCTGATCCGCGGACCCGGCCAAGGACCGTGGCGGACGGTCGACGACGTCGAGCTGGCGACCCTTTCTTGGGTGCACTGGCACAACGCAGAGAGACTGCACGAGTATCTCGGCTACGTTCCACCGGCTGAGTTCGAGGAGGCGTTCGCAGCCAAGAGTTCAGATCAGCAACTCGTTGGCATCCAATGAACCGAGTCTCCATCAGACCC
>JBAVUF010000326.1:0-5066 GCA_049696635.1 Acidimicrobiales bacterium
AAGTAGACCGCCTGTCGCAGTTCGGGCAGCAGCACCCCCACCTCGTTCGACGCAGGGCCGTCGACCCCGAGACCGACCGGGGCGCCAGCGTCGATCAGCTCGCGAACCGGGCAGACCCCCGAGGCCAGGCGAGCGTTCGAACTCGGACAGTGGGCGACGCCAGTCGACGCGGACCCGAGACGGAGTATCTCCTCGCCGCTCAGGTGGATCCCGTGTGCGAACCAAACGTCCTCCCCCACCCACCCGAGCTCCTCCATGAGTTCGACCGGACGACGACCGAACCTGGCGAGGCAGTTCCGCTCCTCGTCGAGCGTCTCGGCCAAATGGGTGTGGAGGCGAAGGCCGAGTGAGCGGGCGAGCGCCGCCGACGCGCGCATGAGCTCGATCGACACCGAGAACGGGCTACAGGGCGCAACCGCGACGCGTACCCGATCGCCATCGCTCAACCTTTCGGCGACCGCCTCCGTCGACGAAAGAATGGCGTCGATCTCCTCGACGATCGTGTCCGGAGGCAGGCCGCCCCGACTTTCGCCGAGGTCCATCGAGCCGCGGCAGAGCTCGAGGCGGACCCCGACGGCCTTCGCCGCCCTGGCGATCGCGTCGAAGACAGAGTCGTCGCCGCGCGGCACGACATAGTGATGATCTGAGACGAGGGTCGCGCCGCTCAACGCCAGCTCGCCGAGACCGACGAGCGCGCTCGCTTCGACGTCCTCAACGGTGAGTTCGCCCCAGATCGGATACAGCGTACGTAGCCAGGTGAAGAGATCGCACGCTGTCGCCCGGCCGCGGGTCATCCACTGGTAGAGGTGGTGATGGCAGTTAGCGAAACTGGCGGTGACGAGGTCACCCGAACACTCGACGACTCGGTCACCGGGGCGCGCTTCGACCATGCCGATCGCCGCGATCCTGCCGTTCTCGATCGCGAGATCACCTGGGCTGCGAGCCCCGCGAAGGACCGTTCTCGTCCCCATCCCCTGAGTATCATGCGCCACGACGGCGGCGCTTCGACCGAGTCGATTCGGCGGGGTCGTGGTCGGCACCACCGACGAGGCTGGGGGGAACGTCGCTGCGAGATCTTGTTCGTGCCAGGCCTGTCCAGGGTCGAACGCCCCTAGAGGTGCCCCAGTGAGGCGCGTAAGCGTCTCCTTAAAGTGTGACGCCCTCCGGGGTGGGCGTGTCGGCGCTGCGCGAAGGGGGTCTTGGATGACGGAGGTCCTGAATTCAGAAACGGGCGGACAGCCGCTCATGTCTTCGGCGGGCGACCCGGACCACTTTCTCGTCCGGACGACGTCACAGGCGAGGCGACATGTGGCTGACCTGAAATTGTGCCATTGGACCCTGTCTGTTCGGCAAGGGCCGGTCGAAAGTTTCAAACGTTCGCTGTCTATCCGAAGGGAGCCGTGATGGCCGACACGACAAGTGAGGCGGGGGGCTCCTCCGGGCCATCGAGATCCGGTGCCGGCGCTGGACCAGGCGTCCTGACGATCGAGGCACCAGAGTCCTCCGAAGGCTATGCCGTCGGCCAGCTCGAGGAACGTGGTATCGAGCTGATCCCGGAGTCCGAGCGGCCAATGAAGCCTTCGGGACTGTTCTTGCTCTGGGCGGGCGCCATCTGGAACGTCGAATTCGTCGTCTACGGCGCGCTGATGCTGTACATCGGGCTCTCGTTTTGGCAGGCGGTGGCAGCGATCCTCATCGGCAACCTGATGTACGCCCTGCTGGGCTTCGCCAGCCTCTCTGGTCCCGAGACCGGTACGACAGCTTTCATGGTGAGCCGGGCGCCATTCGGGAGGAATGGCAACCGTGCGCCCTCGCTCTTCAACTGGATCACCCAGGTCGGCTTCGAGGTGGAGGGCATCGCGCTCGTCGTCCTATTCGTGATCGCCATGTTCGAGCACGAACACGGCACGGTGGACGCGGCCGGCAAGGCCCTCATCATCATCCTCGCCGTGGCTGTGCAGTTCATCATGCCGTTCCTCGGACATGCGACCATCCAAAAGATCCTGCGGTATCTCTCCTTCGTTTTCGTCGTGGTGTTCATCATCATGGCGATCCTTGTCATCCCGCACGCCCACTTGAGCTCGATCAAGCCGATTAAGGACTCGTGGTGGATCTGGACGACCGGTCTCGTGATCATCGTCTCGACGGGTGGCCTCGGCTGGACCGAAAACGCCGCCGACTACTCGCGCTACCTTCCGAAAGACACACCCAAGATCAAGACGTTCTTGGCGGCGGGATTCGGTGGCGCCATTCCCTCGATACTCCTCGAGCTGCTAGGCGTCGCCGCTTTCATGGTGAGCTCGTCGGTGGCCGTGAGCGCGACGGATCTGCCGGCGTCGTTCACCGCCCACGCCAGCTGGTTCTTCTGGCCCTTCGTCATCCTCGCCCTCCCGCAGCTGTTCTCGATCAACACGATCGACATGTACTCCTCGGGTGTCACGCTGCAGGCGATCGGCATCCCGCTCAAACGGTGGGGCTGCATCGTCATCGACACGATCGTGAGCGGTGGCATCACCGCTCTCGTGATCTATAAGGGGAACTTCCTCACCGACCTGTCGAGTTTCCTCGACTACATCGTGGTCTGGCTCGGCCCGTGGTTCGGCATCGTCGGTGTCGACTACCTATTGCGTCGCGGCCAGTACAGTCGCCTGTCGCTCGCTGCCAAGTCGGGAGGAATCTACTGGCGCAACGGCGGGTTCAACTGGAAGGCGCTCTTCTCTTTGGGGGCCGGCATGTTCGCCGCCATGATGTGGATTGACGCCCTTTACTACAAGCCGTCCTATACGGGGCCGCTGTCGAACGGAACTCACGGCATGGACCTGAGCTGGATTTTCGGGCTCCTTGTTGCGGCGATCGTCTACTACGCCCTCTCCTTCCGCTCGGTGCAGCGGGAGGCGGCGGAAACTCGCCGTGAGCTGAGTTCTCCCCACATGCAGCGATCTCCCGTTCAGTCCCCAATGTCCCCTGGAGGGGACGTCGCGAGGACGTGAAAAACTGCTGGTCGGAGCTGTGAGGCTTCTCGTCAGGCCTCGCTGAGCGCAGCAACCGTCGTCCGGTCAGCGGTCGGCGCCGTTGGCGCGGGCCAGTGCTCGTTGCGGGCTATCTCCAGCGTCGACAGGTGCTCGAGTTCGGCGATGAACTCGTCGAGGCGGCGCCTGCTCTCGAACGAGCGGGCTACTTCCCTGTCTACGCCGCTGGGAGTGCGCCGCACGGCATGGATTTGAGCTGGCTGTTCGGCCTGCTGTCGTACTCGTCGGTGCGCGACGAATCAAAGAAGCTTCCGGTCCGTCAGATCACCGAGGCGCCCGCCCCGGCGACGCCGGTTTCAGCTGCATTACAAGGCAATACAAAAGGCGCGGTCGGAGCCGGCGCCTTTTGTATTGAGTGGTCTGGGGTGGGAGCGTCCGCTCCCGGTTCACGCGTCCTCGGCGTCCACCGCTCCCTTTTTCGTACGCATCGGCAAGGTCGTGCGCCACTGCCCGTCGTGGTCGTGGAGGGCGGCGGCAACAGCCCCGGCCGTCGGGACAAGGCCGATCTCGCCCATCCCCTTGATCCCGTAGGGGGCGCGCGGCTGCGGCTCCTCGACGAGGATCGGCTCGATCGGCGGGACGTCCTTCGGTCTCAGGATCCCGAGGCTGCGTAGCGTCAGGTGCGTCGGCCGGCCGTCCACATCGGCTGGGAACTCCTCCGAGAGCGCGTAGCCGAGACCCATGTGTACCGAACCTTGGATCTGACCCTCGCAGAGCATCGGGTTGATCGCCTTGCCGACGTCGTGGACGGCGATCACTTTCTCAATGTTGCCCGACTCCCGGTCGACGGCGACGAGCTGCGCGGCGTAGGAGAAGGCGGAGTGGATCGTCGGGTGCTCGACACCCTCCTCGAGCGAGTTCGTCCAGTCGACCCGGTATTCACCGAGGTATTCGACGCCCGGTCGGCGCCCGTCTTCGTTCGCCCGGCGGCAAGCGTCGGCGATCGCACCCGCGCCCATCAAGGTGCCGCGCGAACCGGTCGTCTGCCCGGCGTCGAGCTCGCGCGAGGTGTCGACGACCACGCTCACCTGCGCTGGGTCCACGCCGAGCTCTTCAACGGCGACTTGACGAGCGACCGTGTGGACCCCCTGGCCCATCTCCGTCCAGCAGTGCCGCACCTCGACCGCGCCGTCCTCTCCGAATCGGACGACGGCCCGCACAACCTCTTTGAAACCGTTGCCGAGCCCGGCGTTCTTCAGCCCAAGGCCGAGACCGACCGCCTTGCCAGCCGCGACCGCCATGTCGTACGCGGGTCGGATCGTGTCGAGACAAGCACGCGCCCCTGCCGCGCCCTCGTCCATCACCTGGCCCGGGCCCCAGACGTCGCCCGGCGCGACGACGTTGCGGGAGCGCATCTCCCAGCCGCTGATCCCGACTTTCTCGGCAAGGCGGTCCATCACGCCTTCCATCGCGAACTGGGCCTGATTCGAGCCGAAGCCGCGGAACGCACCGCAGACCGGGTTGTTCGTCCGCACGGCGAGCGCTTCCACGTCGATCGCTTGGACGACGTACGGCCCGGACGCGTGTCCCGCCGCTCGCTCGAGCACCTTCATCCCGACCGACGCGTAGGGTCCGGAGTCGCCGACGAGGCGCGCCCGGAGCCCCGTGAGCTTGGCGTTTTCGTCGCATCCCGCCCAATACTCGAGGCGGATCGGATGGCGCTTCGGGTGCAGGTAGAGCGACTCCTCCCGCGACAGCGTGCACTTCACCGGGCGACCGAGCAGGAACGCCGCAAGCGCCGTCTGGGCCTGGTTCGCCATGTCCTCCTTGCCGCCGAAGGCGCCGCCGTTCGAGACCTGCTCGACGAGGACCCGTTCCTTCGGCACCCCGAGGACCGTGGAGATCTGGTTGCGGTCGTCCCAAACACCCTGGCCACCGGAGAAGACCTTCAGAACTCCGTCCTCTTGCGGGACGGCGAGCGTCGACTCCGGTTCCAAAAAGGCGTGCTCGACGCGCTGGGTCTGGAAGACCTCGTGGATGACGTGTGTCGACGCGGCGAGCGCCGCGTCGACGTCGCCGCGGCAGTAGACGCTGCGC
>JBAVUF010000327.1:0-1646 GCA_049696635.1 Acidimicrobiales bacterium
AGGTCGTCATCGTCGACGCGCTGCCGCGCACGGCGATCGGCAAGGTACGCCGGGATGCGGTCCGCGAGCTCCTCGCCGACGATCGCCGATGAACGCCCTCAAAGACGAAGCGAGCCCGTATCTGCGCCAGCACGCCGACAACCCGGTCGACTGGATGCCTTGGGGGGATTCGTCACTCGCCCGGGCGCGCGAGCTCGACCGGCCGCTTTTCATCTCGATCGGGTACGCGTCATGCCATTGGTGCCATGTGATGGCGCACGAGAGCTTCGAGGACGGCGCGGTCGCGAAGCGGCTGAACGAGGCGTTCGTCCCGATCAAGGTCGACCGCGAAGAGCGCCCTGACATCGATGCGATCTACCTCGAAGCCGTGCAGGCGATCTCGGGACACGGCGGCTGGCCGCTCTCGGTCTTCGCGACGCCGGACGGCCGTCCGTTCTTCGGCGGCACGTACTTCCCGAAGACCGCGCGCCAAGGCTCGCCGGGATTCTTGAACGTGCTCGACGCGATCGCCGACGCCTGGTCGACCAGGCGGGAGGAGATCGATTCCGACGCGCAAACCCTCACCGACGCGGTCGCCAATCGGCTGCACGGTGCCGAACCGTCGGTCGAAATGGCGCGGGCCTTCGATCTCGTCAAAGGCGCGATGACACGGTTTGCGGAGCTGTTCGACGAAGAGCACCCCGGCATCGGCCGGGCGCCGAAGTTCCCGCAGGCCCCCATCCTCGAGCTCGCGCTCCACGCCGGGCGGCTCGGCGAAAGCGGGCGCGAGGAAATGGCGCTCGCCGCGCTCGACGCGATGGCATCCGGCGGAATCTACGACCACCTTGGCGGCGGCTTCTGCCGGTACTCGGTCGACCGCGCCTGGCAGGTGCCGCACTTCGAAAAGATGCTCTACGACCAAGCTTCGCTCGCCCGCGTCTACCTCCACGCCTGGCAGATCACCGGCGAGGCCCGCTACCTCCAGATCGTCGACGAGACGCTTTCGTACGTGCTCCGCGACCTCGCCGCGCCGGGAGGCGGCGTGTATGCCGCAGAGGACGCCGACTCCGAAGGAGAAGAGGGCCGCTTCTACCTCTGGACCCGCGCCGAGTTCGACGCCGTCTTGGGAGACGCCGCCACGCAGGCCGCCGCCTGGTACGGCGTCACAGATGCGGGGAACTTCGAGAGCCGCAACGTGCTGCACCGCCCGGTGCGCGGTGAGTGGGTCCGCCCAGCGGCGGTCGAACGGGCGAGGGCGAAACTCTTCTCGGTCCGCACCCGTCGCCCCCGCCCCTCGCTCGACGACCAGGTCGTCACGGAGTGGAACGCGATGACGGCGTCGGTGCTCGCCGAGGCGGCCACGGCGACTGGTGATTCGCGCTTTCGCGACGGTGCGCGGGCGATCGCCACGTTTCTCCGCGAGCATCTCCGACGTTCGGACGGTCGCTGGTTGCGCAGCTTTGCACAAGGACGCGCCGAGCAGCTCGCCGTGGCGAACGACTACGCGTGGCTCGTCGACGCGTTCACGCGTCTCGCCGAGCTCGACGGCTCTGCCGCCGACTTCGCCGAGGCGACCGCGGTGGCCCACCACCTCATCGCCCTTTTCTCGGCCGAGGACGGCGGCTGGTACCAGTCCGGCTCGGACGCGACGCCGCTCGTCGTGAGGC
>JBAVUF010000328.1:0-11686 GCA_049696635.1 Acidimicrobiales bacterium
CGTCGGCAGCGTCCGCGCGCACGAGACCCAGCATGGCCGGACGCGTCGCCACCGGCCACGACTCCCGCTCTATGGCCTCGTCGAATCGGTGGTAAGCGGTGATGAGGCGCTGTACATCGGCGACTCGCGTCTCGACTTTGTCGGATGCCCACGTCAAGGACTCGACCGCGAAAGCATCCTCGACACTGTTGAACGCGGCGGCATCGAGAAGGTAACGGCGCGTAAACCCTGTCGCGGGGAGCATCTGGAAGCTGTCGTCGGTGAACCGGGTCGGGACAAGGAAGACGCCGCCGGTCGCCGACAACGCCTGCCCATCCGCAAAACGGAGGTCTGGCACCGCGCCGTTCACTGTCACGTCCTCGAAGCCGACCCTCGAGGTCCGTGGATAGCTGATGTCGCGCGCGGCGACAAGGGTCGAGATCTCTACGGCCGGATCCTCTTGCAACCACTCACCCTGGTTGTAGTTCCCCCTTGGGTCGTAGGCGACCGTCTTCGCGAAGACCGAACCGCTGGTCTCGTCACGAACAAGGAGCTGCCAGCCAGACGCCACGCGCTGCATCGAAGCCGCCAGCACGTCCCCCCCTGCGACACGACCGAAGTATCTGGGATTGTCACCGACCGAGTAGTCGCTCCAGAACACCTCGTAGCCGGCGGCGATCCCACGTCCAAAGGCCCTCTCGGTCGTGCCGAGCTGGATGAACGTCGTGGCGTTGCCGTTCTGGGCGCCGATCCAGGTGAGAGCAATCCCGGCGGGCGAGCTCGGGGCCACGGTCGGCACATGCCACTGCGCGGCGATCGAGTCGACGTTCACGGGCGGCGAGTAGTAACCACCAAGACCGGTAATCGGCACCACCTGCACCGGGGACTTCTTCGCGCCGATGGCCGCCGATCGGTGCACGGCACGATGATGAATCGCCGCGCCCGCCGTGCCAGAAAGCGTGGGAGACGCGAGGCAACCCAACAAGCCAACGCTCGCGAAAAGAAGGACCCTTCGCATGCTTCGGCTCTAACGGCCGCGCGGGCGACCTCATTGAGACGCTCGCCGAGTGATCCACCGTTCAGACCTCTCGGGCTGCGATCATTTATTGCCATCAGGGTCGATACAACCGGCATCCGCGCAAGTTGTCCCGCGTGCAGTCAAGCCGTCGACGACGCATGGTCCACTTGTCCGTACTGTGGTGAGGATCTAGCGAGCGGATTCAGCGAACGGGGAAAACTTGCGGGGCTGAACATTGTTGGCGATCGTCTCTTCGATCCCTTTTCCGTCCTTCTGGCGGTCGGGCTCGCGCTACTTATTGCCGCGCTGCTCGAACCCTACGGGTCCTCGCTCGGAAATCACTCACTCGCGAGCGATCCCGCGACGGTCGTTTACAACATCCCCTCTCTGCTCGTGGTCTTCGCAGCATTTCTTTTGGGACTCTTCAATCGCCGTTCGGCTGCAATCGCAGCGGCGTTGGTGGGATTGTGGGAATTGTTCGCCCTGATTCCTGATCTTCGATGGGCCTGGGATCATGGAATCGATCTTGGTAAGGGAGTCTGGCTCTCGATTCTCAGCGCATTCGTAATTCTCGTCGGCGCGGCGACCGGGCTGGTGCAATCGAGATTTCGACTGCGTGTGTCGATTAGTTCCATGATTTGGGGAGCGTTCTCGCTCGTCCTGGCGGCCGGCTGGGTCGTCGGTGAATGGCTCAATTGGACGCGGTACGTCTACGTGGCGCACGCGGTCGGATTCACCTTCAGGGCCACCGGCAAAAACGTGGTCTCTACTTACTGCTGCGTCGCCTTCAAGGGTTACAGCACTTCGCAAAACTTGAGCCAAGCACTCCTCATGGCGCTCGTGCTCATCGCTTCTCTTGTTGTTGCGTTTTCCATTCCGTCGCGTGCCGCAGGCGTGGCGCTCACGGCCCTCGCCGTTTTGTATCTCGCGAACCCGCTCAGTGGTCTCTACCCCATCTTCGTGGGCCATCCAGGGGCGATTGCGCTCGGGACTCCCACAAATGAAGTAGCTAGCGGACGAATTACTGTGACGTTGAGCGCGCTCCCAGGAGTGTGGATCGCCACCGCCGCGGGATTCGGCCTCCTGTGTCTGGGGATTTTCCGCATTCTCGCTTCGTTCGCTGGGTCGGCGCCCGACGCACCGCGTTGGAACTCGTCCGTATGATCGATGTAGCCCTCTGGGACAGCGAGTAATGGCACTCGCCGCACTTCTTATTTCGCTAGCGGGACTAGCCGTCGCCGGGTTGTCCGCGCGGTACGCGTACTCCCAAGTTAAAGAGCTGCGACGTCAGTTCAACGAGTCCGGGCCAGTCGTCGACGTTTCGTCTTCTTTCGCCTTCCCGGTGGGTCGAGGAAGCTGGCCGATGCAAGTCAGCGTCACCGTGACCAACAAGGGCCGTATCGGAACGACCATTAAGAACTGGGGATTCGTAACGCTTGACGATCAGGGGACAGATATCGGAGCGATCTTCGGAACGATGCACACGCTCGACTTCCCGCAGGAGAGCGTTCCCCGTCCGTTGGCAGCGCATGATTCATTTACCTGGTACTTCAACCGCAACTCTCTCGAGTCGGCCGTTCGGGATCAGCGCGGGAAACTTCATCCCTTCGCCGATCTCGGGGACGGCTCGCGCGTGCTCGGCGATCGGATCGTCTTCAAATGATCAGCCCGCGATCGATTGGCCGCGCTAGATCGGTCCCGACTAAGCGCTGTGACCTGTTGGCCCATTGCTGGGGTGCCTAGCGATGCACTCCGCAAGTTCCGCGGTGAGCCCATCCCGTTCGCGGGTCACGTTCTGCAACTGACCGAGGACGTGCAGCGCGGTCTCTCGGTTCAGGCCTCTCGCTTGGCCCGGGGTGGCGAGAGCGACCGATCGGCGCAGCAACTCGACCTCATGGGGAAGTAGCAGTTCGGCCACGGCACGGAGCGTACCGAACAGACGTTCGATCGTCTAGGGCCAGTGACCAAGCCGTTCGTCTTAGCACCAGTTCAGAGGTGGTGGCCGAGTAGTGCCCGGATCGGTAAAATGTCCTTGGTTCTTAAGGGAGCCAGGGAAGCACGGAGAACCGGATAGCGACCGGGGTACGTGCGGACAAGTGTCGTGGCAGCGGGGGATTCCCACCCCCGCTGTTGCGCGTAATGGCGGATGAAGAGGGATTCGAACCCCCGAGGGGGGCTACCTCCTACGACGTTCCCAACGCCGCCGATTCGGCCGCTCTCGCATTCATCCCTCCGGTCGCGGTGGGTCAGTCAATCAGTCTCGTCGGTTGCGGCTTTAGGATTCGCCCGGTGCCGATCCCGGGGAGGCGACGTCGGCTGCCAGAGGCGGGGTCTGCGGCTCTCATAACTGCGGCAACTCTCGGGTTGGGTGCGGATAGTCACTCGCCCGAGTTCTTCTTTGCGGTTTCGGCGCTTGCCGCAGCCCAGCCGTACGTCACGGCCGTGTGGACGTGGCTTGACGACGTCTTCGATCGTGCGGCAACGAGGAGGGGTGAACCCGCCGCACGATTAGTCGAAGAGTTGATGTCGTCCCCGGAGAAGCAAGAACTTTTCGCCGAGGTGTTCGGCGCTACACGCTCCGCGGCGTCAGAGGAGAAGCGAAGGGTACTCGCGGCCGCGTTAGCGGCTGGCGCTTCAGCCGCACCCGGGGACATTGCGCTAACTCGCTCACTGCTGATAGTTCGAGCGATAACCGACCTAGAAGCACCGCACATGGCGATGCTCGCGAAGCTCAATGAGCCCCCACTCAAGACCGCCGCGCCGGCAGCCGGTTCCGCGGGATCGAGCCAGGGACTCATGTGGGGGATCAACGGTTGGAGATCTTCCACAGAGCTTCGGGCAATCGTGAAGGATTCGATGGATCTTCTTGTTCCGATCCTCGCAACGCTTGAGCGGCACGGTCTCGTTGAGCAAACGGAGCCGGAGGGGCTGAAGTTCAAAAAGCATGAAGCCTCGTGGCGTCTTACTCCGCACGGCCGTTTCCTAATGGAGGATCTACTGGGAGACGCGGACAAGTGAAAATCCGTGCGCCACATCTGCTCGAGCTTCAGGGCCGCTTCGAACCCTCGCGAAGCAAGCGATCCATCGTCTCCACGTGAGCCGTGACCGTAGGTGAGACCGCGTGTCGGTAGACACTGCCGGTCATCCTCGTCGACGCATGCCCTGCCACGTCCGCGATCAGTTCGAGCGGCACCCCAGCGTCAGACAGCAGCGATACGGCGGTATGGCGCAGTTCGTGAGGATGCCAGTCGCCGAGTGCAGCGGCTTGTGTGATCCTGCGAAACGCTCGCCTGAAGTTTGCGGGGTCGGTTAGACCACCCAACGACGTCGAGAAGACGAGATCGTTGTCCTCCCACAACTCCCCCGCGCTCAGCCGCTCGGCAGCTTGACGCTTCCGGTGAGCCTTCACTGCGTCGACCACGGCCTCGGGCAAGTCCAACGTTCGCCGAGATGTCCGAGTCTTCGGCTCCCCTACGACGAGGCTTCCGCCTTCACGTCGCAGCGCTTGCGTCACCCTCAACCTCTTCTTCGATAGGTCGACGTCGTCCCACCGCAGTCCCAAGACCTCGCCGGGGCGCAAACCAAGCGCCACCATCACGATCCATGCAGCCTCGAGCCGATCACCGGACGCCGCGTCGAGAAACGCCCTTAGCTGTTCGACCGTCATGGCCCGGCTCTCTCGTGTCGACGCGGGTGGAAGCACCGACAATCGGGCGACGTTGCGGGCCACGTACCCTCGCCGTTCCGCGTGAGTGAGAGCCGACACGAGAACCGTGCGGACGATGCGAACCGAACTGCGCGCCTTGCCGTCCTTCGCCAATCTCCGAAGCAGCCGGTCGATATCTTCTGGTCCGAGCTTGGTGAGTCGGAGCTTCCCGAGCGCGGGTTTGATGTGAGTCTCGATCGCCCACGTGTAGTTGTCGATCGTGCTTTGGGTCACGGACCGTGCTGGCAGCACGTGGGCGAGCCAATCGTCGAGGAACTGACCAACCGTCGTTGTCCCCGAACTGATCGCTCCCGCGTCGGCGGCACGTTGGAGCTCTCGCAGCTTCTCCAGTGCCTCGGCCTTCGTCTTTGCTCGTCGGCGACGTCGCACGCGCCTGCCACCTGAGACGCTGACGTCGAGCGAAACCTCCCACCCACCACGGAAGCGGTAGATGGAACCCTCTCCCGATCCGCGGCGCTCGGTCACGTCGTCTCCCCCATCGAAGCAAACGTTACGCGCTGGATGCGCTTGGCTCGCGGATTGGCTCGCTAGCAAGGCCACGGACACTCAAGGCGTCCAGTCCGAACGCTTGACCTGCTATTTCTGGTCGGGCTGCCGGGATTTGAACCCGGGACCTCTTGACCCCCAGTCAAGCGCGCTAACCAAGCTGCGCCACAGCCCGTTGCTTGTTTTCCCTGCTCGGTAGAACGTCCTTGAGCCTTCTACTCCCCCGCCGATTCGCTCGTCAGCATTTTGTCAGCGCGATTCCGCAAGGCTTCGCTCATGACCTCACCGATAGCGGAGGTCTCCTCGGAGAACAAGTGCCGATACACCTCAGACAGGACGCTAGTTGCCGAGTATCCGACGCGGCGGCAAGACGGCTGGGGTCGGTTCCGCTCGTCGAGGTGGACGTCGAGTTTTAGAAGATCAGCCAGGGCACTCGGGGTTTCGCGAGGCCGTTTAAAGACCTCTCGCGAAGGATCCCGATGACATTGCGTTGACAAGTGGGGATTACCCAACACGTGTTATGCCTGCAGAAATGAACGCAAGGAACAATCGGTCGACAGCTTCGTCCGGCTCTCCGTACGAGTCCTCGATCGGATTTAGCCGTGCTGTTCGTGTTGGAGATCGGATCGTCGTTTCCGGAACCGCACCGATTTGGCCGGCGAACGACTGTCCTGATGACGTCGAGGAGCAAACACGGCGCTGTTTTCAAATCATCAGCGACGCTCTGAGCCAGCTCGGTGGTGATCTCGCCGACGTAGTCAGAACGCGTGTGTATTTGATTTCCGCCGATGACGCAGACACAGTCCGCGACGTGCACCGCGAGATCTTCAAAGACATACGCCCGGCGGCGAGCATGATCGTCGTTTCGGCGCTGCTCGATCCTCGCTGGAAGGTTGAAGTCGAGGCCGAAGCTGTGATCAGCGGATAAGGCCCCCGAGCCGTCAAAGTGCCGTAACCCTCGTGCAACCACCGTTCGCGTAGACAAGGTGGTTAAGAGGAGGACCTGATGAACCGGCGACGCACTTTGGCGACCGCTGAAACTGTCCTCGCACTCGGGACCGTGGCGCTGCTCTTCGGCGCCTGCGGGGGCGGGTCTTCGCCTGGCGTCGCGAGCGTCAGGGGTTCCTCCACTTCGACGACAATTGCGGGCGGAGCTGGCAACAGTGGCGGACCGCCAACGCAGGCGCAACTACGAGCGATGCTCAAGTTCGCCCAGTGCGCCCGCAAAAAGGGGCTTTCGAACTTCCCCGATCCCCCGTATCGCGCCGGCGAGCTGGACAACTTGGGCTACACGAAGTACTCGCCCCAGATGGAAAAAGCCGACCGGGAATGTCACGCGCTCGCGCTCGCTTCCGGATTTGTGGAATCGAAGGCGGAGATCGAGTACTACCTGCAACAAGACTTGAAGACCTCCGAGTGCATGCGTGCCCACGGCGTGACGGACTTCCCCGACCCGAGCTCGAAAGGCGGCGGGCCGTGGCCTTTGAATCAGTCGACCTTGAACCAACCTGATTACTCGTCTGCGGCCAAAGTCTGCGGGGCACCGCCCTCAGCGCCGCCGCCGCGCCCTGCCGGGTAACGACGCCCAGACCCCCTTGATTCGAGTCGCGATCAGTTTCATTTCCGACTTGGGAAGCAAGAACGTGAGACGCCCCAATTGATGGACGAAAGCCGCGATTCCCACCGCGGGTGCCATCTTTCCCTCCACCAGGCAAAACGCCCGATCCTGGAAGATTTACGGTCTCGACCGCCCACCACGCAGAGTGATCACTCCGCTTCATAAAGTGGCGCCATTGACCGTGTGAAAAGGGGGACGAAAGGTCGCGTCCACGCGAAATTCGCTGTCGAATTTCGGCCGGTCAGCGGGAAGCCTCGGGTGTGCCCGTCTTCGGGCGACACCGCCACTTTCCCCGATCGGCGATTCGACCGCGGTCAGGAGCAGTGGTGGCCACGAGAGGCAGGAGTGCACAAGCCCCACAACCGCCTCAGGCGCTCACATACCCGATTGCCGTCTCGTCGATCTCCTGCGACCGGTCCGGCAGGGTCGTCAAAATCAACGAAGGCGCACGACGTCTTCTTGGCATCACGGCGAAACACGTCGCCGGCACGAATCTCGCTGACATTGCCCCTTGGGGTCTCGCTGAACAGCTCCCCGCGATGTTGCGCGAGATCGTGGCGGGGTTCGCCGTCGTCGCGGGTTCGCTCGACATCGTCCGGGGAGACAATTCCCTCGTCACCGTGAGCGCGAGAGCGACACCGGTACTCCGCGACGACGTCGTCACCGGTTTCACCCTCGCCTTCGAACCGATAGGCGCCGAAGGGCTCACCGTCGTCGAGGCACTCCCCTCGCCAAGCGAAGCCGTTGTCGACCGCCCGCGAGCCTCCTCTGGTCCGGGCTACTGGTACTGCGACTTCACCGAACGCCCGACGTTCTACGTCGACGGACGCGCGCAGCGCGTCCTCGGCCTGAGATCCCCCGGCCGGGTCGACCCGGACGAAATGAACCAACGCCTGAGCCCGACCGACCGCCATCGCCTTTTCGACGGCTTGCGAAAGGCCGTGACCGCAGCGACGTCCTTCGCGCTCGATGGTGAGATCCATCTCCCAAGTGGTGCACGTCGGGCGGTGCACTTCGCAGGCGTCTGCACTCGCTCCGGCCGCGGCGACCCGATCCGTATCCAAGGCATCGTCGAGGACGTGACCGAGGACCGTCTCGGGCGCGAAGGATTGCGACGCACGTCACATCTCGCCATCGGGCTCTTCGAGCACAGCCCCGTTCCGGCGCAGACCACCGATCCCGACGGCCGCATCACACTCGTGAACGACGCGTTCTTGGACGTACTCGGCTACACGCGATCCGAGTACGTGGGCAAGACGTTCCAAGAGATCACCCACCCCGCGGACCGGGACCTCGACATGGTGTTGTTCCGCGAAATCCTCGCTGGGACCCGCGATCACTACGAGATCGTGAAGCGCTACCGCCGCGCGGACGGTTCCTACGTCGGTGGGCGGCTGTGGGTGGCGCCGATCCGCGACGAGTCCGGGAACATCGTGACCACGCTCGGCCAATTCTTCGACGAGACCGCGCTCGACACCGCCAAGCAGGAGATCGAGTACCTGAACCTGTACGACGCGATGACGGCGCTGCCGAAGTGGCAGCTCGTTTCCGATCGCATCCTCCACGAGTTGAAGTGGGCGCAAGTTGGCGAGTACCAACTCGGCGCCGCGATCTTGGACCTCGACCGTTTCGTGACCGTCAATGCGACTTACGGGACCGAGAACTCCGACTTGTTGCTGGCCGAGCTCGCGCGGCGACTAGTCGGCAATCTGCGGACGACCGACGTCGCCGGTCGCCTCGACGGCGACACCTTCATCGTCGTGCGCTCGCAGGTAAGCGATCCGGCCGAACTGGCGCTCCTCGCCGAAGAGATCACGGCGTTGATTCGGGAACCGTTCACGATCGGCGACGATCGCGTGCTTCTTTCGGCGAGCTTTGGTCTCGCGCTGAGCACGGCGGGTTCCAGTCCGGAGAGCCTGATGGGCGATGCGCGCCTCGCACTCGAGCGCGCGAAGGGCGCCGGCGGTGGACGATGGGTCGTATTCGAAGACTCGATGCGCGTGAAGGCGCAGATTCGGGCCTCTGTAACCCAGCGGATCCAGCGG
This sequence comes from Acidimicrobiales bacterium, assembly GCA_049696635.1. Lineage (GTDB taxonomy): Bacteria > Actinomycetota > Acidimicrobiia > Acidimicrobiales > Bog-793 > CAVRXQ01. Next base: position 8,874 of record JBAVUF010000328.1, read on the forward strand.
GCGCTCGAAAACGACGAACTCGCCGTGTACTACCAGCCGGTAGCCGACTTGGACTCCGGCGCGTTCGTCGGTGTCGAGGCTCTCGTCCGCTGGAACGATCCCGAGCGCGGCCTCACCTTGCCCGAGGGTTTCATCGCGACGGCCGAGGAATCCGGCCTCATCATTCCGATCGGCGAATTCGTCCTCTCCCAAGCGTGCAAGGACATCGTCTCGTGGTCGACCGAGTTCGGATTGCCGCGTCTGCGCTGCGCGGTGAACGTCTCGCCGGTGCAGCTGCAGAACGACAACTTCGTCGCCTCCGCGGCGCGGATCCTCGGAGAGACGGGGTGCGACCCACGCCAGATCACCTTCGAGATCACCGAGTCCTCGGTGATGGAAGAGAGCGGCAACGGCCGCGTCGACGCGCTACACGAGCTCGGCGTCCGGGTGTCGATCGACGACTTCGGTACCGGGTACTCGTCGCTCGGCAGGATTCGCCATCTCGAGCTCGACGAGCTGAAGATCGACCGGTCCTTCACGGCCGCGCTGTTGACGAGCGAGGCCGACCGCAACCTGGTCTCGGCGATCATCGAGATGGGCAGGGCGCTACGCGTCGACGTCGTCTCCGAAGGCGTCGAGACGACCGATGAGCTGCACTGGCTGCGCCGCCACCGCTGCCACCTCGCCCAGGGTTACCTCTTCTCGCACCCGCTGCCCGAGGCCGAATGCCGTGACCGGTTGCAGTTCGGTTGGTGGCCGATCACAGGCGACGGGCCGATCCTGAGAGACGGGAGCAACGCCGAATACTCCGGCCTCAGCTGAGCGCGGTCCGTCACCCGTGCCAGGAGTGACCGGTCAGCCAGAAGATGAACCAGATCAGCCGGTAGACGAGGTACCCGGCGGTGCCGACGAGCAGCACCTTGAAATGCCACGGCGCCTTCACGGGCGCGTCGTCGTGCTGGGCTTCGACGGCCGCATCGGTTTCGTCTCGGGTCGGCATCTCGTCCGCGCTCATCGGGACCGTAGCCGGACGCGCAGCTTCAGCGCTGTCGGACCGAGCGCGAAGCGCTGCCGCAGTATCCGCTCCACGTAACGCAGATAGCCGGGGTCCAACCGCCGGTTCGAAAACAGTGTGATCGTCGGTGGTTCGATGGCGCCCTGCACGGCGTAGGAGATGTGGGCGCCGGGGGCGGGATGATTCTGCTGGAGCTCTCCGATCGCGGCGTTCAGCGCCGCGGTCGGAATACGCCGGTGGTAGGCGGCGATCGCCTCCTTGAGCGAAGGCAGGATGCGATGCACTCCCTGGCCGGATTTCGCAGAGACCCGCAGCACCGGTGCCCAGTCGAGGAAGCCGAGTTTGTCGCGCACGTCGCGCGCCGCTTCCAAGCGCTGCTCCGTCGTGAGCAGGTCCCACTTGTTCAAGACGACGACGATCGGGCTTCCGGCCGCGTCGATCCGCTCCGCGATCCGCTGGTCCTGGTGGCTGACGCCCTCGCGGGCGTCGAGCACCAACAACGCGACATCACTCGAGTCGATCGCCGACAGCGAGCGGACGAGTGAGTAGTACTCGGTGCCCTCGCCGATGCGGGACTTGCGGCGCAGTCCGGCGGTGTCGACGAAGCGGATGCGGCCCTCGGAGGTATCGACGAGCGTGTCGACGGCGTCGCGCGTCGTTCCCGGAACGTCGTGAACGACGGAGCGCTCTTCGCCGACGAGGCGATTGAACAGCGTCGACTTGCCGACGTTCGGCCGCCCGACGATCGCGACGGACGCCGCGATTTCTTCCTCGTCTTCGCGTGCGTCCCGTTTCCCGTCGGGTTCGTCGCCGGCGTTCGTTGACACATCGTCGCCACGCGGAATCGCCTCGTCGAGCCTTGCGACGACGAGGTCGAGGAGGTCGCCGACGCCGCGCCCATGCAGCGCGGAGACGGCAACGGGGTCACCGAGTCCGAAACGAAGAAACGGCCAGACATCCTGTTCGTGGGACGCGGCGTCGACCTTGTTCACGACGACGACCGCCCGGGTGCCGGAGCGGAGCAGGGCCTCTGCGACATCCGCGTCCTCGGTCGTCACCCCCGTCGTCGCGTCGACGACGAGCAGCACGAGATCGGCACGCCCGATCGCGTCGAGTGCCACGGAGCGAACCTTGCCGTCGATCCCCCCGGTCGAAGTGCCGATGCCGCCGGTGTCGACGACGCGGAAGTCACGGCCGTTCCACGACGCATCGAGTTCGAGGCGGTCTCGGGTGACCCCGGGTCGTTCCTCGACGATCGCGCGTCGTGAACCGACGAACCGGTTGACGAGCGTCGACTTGCCGACGTTCGGGCGCCCGGCGATGACGACGAATGGAGGGAGTCGCTCATCCCGCCGGACGGGTGGTGCGGCGAGCTTGGAAGAAGGCGTCGTTGCCATCACGGTGCAGCGGTCGCTGTGAGTCGCAGCGGCGATGATGAGCGATCAAGCGCCCGTCGCAGCGACGCTCCATCACAAGGCACGATTTCGACCGTTCGACAAAGCGCGTCAGCCGGCTCGCCGTCCAAAAACCGACCGGAGGACAGACAGACATCGGGTAACAGAACCCGTGCGTCGACCGATACCTCGCGCAGGCGCGCATCGACGTCGGCGAAGGTGAGCAGGCCCGTCACCCCGATGTTGCCGCCGAAAAAGGCGTTGTCGACAACGGCCAACTCGACGTCTTCGTAGCCGAATTCGTCGAGCACCGGTCCGAGCACGGAGACCCCGAATCGTCCGGTCACGACCACGACCTCGGCACCGGCGCCCGGCGCGGGCGCCGTTCTGGCTGCGCTCCCCATCGTCCGCGCAGCGCGGTAACC
>JBAVUF010000329.1:0-1590 GCA_049696635.1 Acidimicrobiales bacterium
CGAAAGCGACCCATGCTGATTGCACATCCTCGGCGAGGGCGAACGCCTCGTCTCCCGCACCGGAGAAGAGTCCGATGATTGGATCATGGACAGTCCCGAAGACGAACGGAAGCTCGATCCCGTGACATGCTCCGAGCGCGCCGCCAGCAAACGGTGAGGGCCAATCGAATTCGTAGAGGAAAGTGCGCGAAGATCGGCTGCTGTGCGCGTCGGCGAGCCGCGTAATCGGGATGCGAAAGATCCAGTCGGTGATGATCGCATCGAGCAGCTCCCGGTCGGACACGGAATCTCCCCGTGCCTCTCGTGCGCTCTCGTAAACGTCGACGAGCTCTCCCGCCAACGACTCGTCAACTCCGCCCCCACGCAAATACCGACCGACGTATGCATAGAGGTCTTCACGTGAGAAGTCGCGGCCGGCGAGAACTGCGAACGAGAACAACTTGAACTCGTCGTGGTTCCACCCCGAGAGCAGGTCGACTCCCATCGTCGCTCCCTGCACAATCGCGTCCTCGGGCGCAATCGTGAGCACACCACCGTCGACGACCGGGGGAAAGGGCACGCCGATGCCCCCGTCGATCGCGTTGTTTACCTCGCGCTGAGCGGCGACGATCTCCTCGGTTGGCACCGCGCAGAGTTGCCCTCGGGTCGGATCCTCTAGCCCGAGGACATCAAACAATCGCTCAGCGACCTTGATCGCCGCGTGCGCCGGCACCGCGAACGCGGGCCCGCTCTGTGTGATCGCCCGATGGAAGAGCCGGCGCGCGACCGGAACGGTCATGAGGTCGCATATCGCCATCGCGCCGGCGGACTCCCCGAACGCTGTGACGCGTCCTGGATCACCCCCGAACGCGGCGACGTTCTGTTGCACCCACTCGAAGGCGGCGATCTGGTCGCGCAGTCCCCAGTTTCCGTAGCCGGCCTGCCCCGAGGTCGCGAGGCACGGGTGTGCGAGGAAGCCGAGCGCACCGAGTCGGTAGTTGAACGTCACGACGACGACGCCGCGACGGACGAGTTCATGGGGGCGGTACAACCGGCTCGAGCTGGAGCCGTTGAAGAACGCGCCCCCGTGCACAAAAACCATCACCGGTGCGGCGCTTCGTATCTCCTCGGGTGCGAAGACGTTGAGGACAAGACAGTCCTCACCCTGTTCGAGGGGATCGCCAGGCACGTAACCACCGAGTGCGGCCGAAGCCTGGGGGGCGATCGGCCCGAACTCGGTCGCGTCACGCACATCCGACCAGGGCGGCGGCGGCGTGGGGCGACGGAACCGCAGGTCGCCGACCGGCGCTGCCGCGTAGGGGATGCCGAGAAACTCGCGGACGCCGTCATCCGCACGACCCCGAACGACGCCGGACGTCGTGGCGACTGTCTGATCCCCCACAACGCCTCCGAAGGCCCGGGACCCGCTGTCGCGCCGACCCTAGCAAGCGGTCCTGACCTGTTGACCAGGAAGTTCTCGCAGCGGCCTTTACACTTGTGCCTGATGTGGCCAAAGTGAACAAGTGAGTGTTGTGATGACCAGGAGCCTTTCGGCGCTGCTGGCCGTCGTGGGTGTCCTCGCCGGCTGGGCAAGCGCGTCCGGCGCGGCGG
>JBAVUF010000330.1:0-2277 GCA_049696635.1 Acidimicrobiales bacterium
ACGCAGCGCCCGGCGATGTCGTTCACGAGCGTCGCGCCGACTGAGCAAGCGGCGGCGGCGACCTCGGGCTTCATCGTGTCGATCGAGACCCGCCCGAAGGGCGCGAGCGCCTCGACGACTGGGAGGACCCGGCGCAGTTCCTCGTCGAGGAGAACCGGATCAGCGCCAGGTCGGCTCGACTCTCCGCCGACGTCGACGATGCCAGCGCCGTCTGCGAGCATCTCGCGGCCGCGGGCGACTGCGGCGTCGGGGTTGAAGTACCGCCCGCCGTCGAAAAATGAGTCGGGCGTGACGTTCAAAACGCCCAAGACGACGGGAATCACGAACTCAGACTACTGGCGGAACCTGCGGCAAATTCTCCGTTCCGCGCTCCGACCAGGGAAGACGCGACGACTATCGCGCGGCTTGGATGAAGGCCATCGCCTCTGAGCGGGTGGCGGCGTCGTTGCGGAACAGCCCCCGCACCGCCGAGGTAATCGTCTTCGCACCAGGTTTTTTGACCCCGCGGATTGTCATGCACAGGTGCTCCGCCTCGATCACGACGAGCGTTCCCCTCGGGGCGAGCTCGGTTTCGATCGCCTCGGCGATCTCTGCCGTGAGGCGCTCTTGGACCTGGAGCCGGTGGGCGTGGGCGTCGACGAGGCGAGCGAGTTTCGAAAGCCCCGTGATGCGACCGTCCTCGTTCGGGATGTACGCGACGTGCGCCTCGCCGAGGAAGGGAACGAGGTGGTGCTCGCAGAGCGAGGCAAGCGGGATGTCCTTCACCATCACCATCTCGTCGTGCTCAGCCGAAAACAGCACCTCGAGGTGCCGGCCGGCGGACTCGACCATCCCGGACAAAAGCTCGGCGTACATCTCCGCGACCCGCATCGGCGTCTCGACGAGACCAGGTCGGTCCGGGTCCTCGCCAACGGCCGAAAGAAGCTCGCGCACGGCGGCGGCGGCACGTTTCACGTCGACACCGACCGGTCGTTCGCCGTTCGAGCTCATTGCGGGAGCACTCCTTTCATGAGCCGGACGTCGGGGAGATTCCGATAGCGCTCGGCGACGTCGAGCCCGTATCCGACGACGAAGTCCGGCGGGATCTCGAAGCCGACGTAGGCGATCTTCAGGTCGACCCTTTGCAGGCCGACCTTCCAGAGGAGGGCACACACCTCAAGGCTCGCCGGGTTCTGAGCGGCGAGACCGCGCTTTAAGTACGAGAGCGTGAGGCCGCTGTCGACGATGTCTTCGACGATGAGCACGTGGCGGTCGACGAGATCGACGTCGAGGTCCTTCACGATCCTCACGATGCCGCTCGTCTTCGTCGCCGTGCCGTAGGACGAGACCGCCATGAAGTCCATCTCGACGGGAAGATCGATCGCGCGAGCGAGGTCCGCCATGAAGACGAACGCGCCCTTCAAGACACCGACGAGCAGCGGCGGGCGACCTTCGTAGTCACGGGTGATCTCGGCACCGAGCTCGCCGATGCGCTTTCCGATCTCGTCTTGGGACAAAAGGACCGGCCCGAGCTCGAACGTCTCCTTCGTTTCGCCCTCGAAGCTCGCATCACCCCGCATCGGATGGACCCTACCGGCCGAGAGTCGATGCTCGTTGTGGCGCGGCGATCATCGGCGGAAGGAGATCAACTGGCGACCAGTCGCCCGCGATGACGGCTGATCCGCACACCGCCCTGGACCTCACACGCGAGGGCGTCGCCTCGTGCGACAGAGAGGACGCGCTCCACGGCTGCCGAGTCGGGTGGCAACGGGGACTCACCGAGCGCCTTGAGCCAGGCGCGGACCGAGCGCCGCGCGAGAGCGACAGGAGCAGCTGCGAGCTGTTTCGCGTCCGTCGCGTCGATGGCCGACGCGAGCGCGTCCAAAAGGACGACCTCGTCCGCGAGGAGCTCGCACTGACGCGCGATCACGGCGACGACGTCCCTCGAACCGATCTCGGATAAAAGTGGCAGAACCTCGCTGCGGACACGATTACGGAGGAAGGCGCGGTCGCGGTTCGTCGGGTCGCGCACGATCTCGAGGCGCAGCGATTCGACGAGTCGTTCGGTCTCTTCGCGCCGGAGCCTGAGGATCGGATGCCGCGGTCCGAGCCGCATGCCGACCAGGCCGTCCGCGCCGGCGCCTCGTACGAGATTCAACAGCACGGTCTCTGCCTGGTCGTCGGCCGTGTGGCCGGTGGCGACGTCCGGCGGCAGCGCCGAAAAGCGCGCCGTGCGGGCACGCGCTTCCAAGTTCGCTCCCTTGGCGACATCGACACGCAAAGAGACGAAGTCCGCCC
>JBAVUF010000331.1:0-2130 GCA_049696635.1 Acidimicrobiales bacterium
GCGCCGCGGCGACCTCGGCGCGCGCTTCGTGCAGATGACGCTCGCGCGCGTAGTTCCACCGCCACGCGTCGACAACCTCCCGGGCGCGCCGTGAGCGGCCGATCGCGACGAAGTACCCGAGTTCGAGCGTGCTCAAAACAACGAGCTGTGTGACGACGCGCCATCGGCGCGTCGTCGAATAGTTCTTCAACACCGCGCGCAGCTCGTGTCGCCACTGCAGCGCACGTGCCTCGGGCATCGGCCGGCGACGCGCGGCGGTCGCCTCCAGGTGACGAACGGTCGCGAGCGGTGTGATCGAGACACGCGCGCCGGCGATGCGCGCCCGCCAAGCGAGATCGATGTCTTCACCGAACATCGAGATCTCGTCGTCGAATCCCCCGATCGTCTCGAACAGATCGGCGCGCACGAGCAGGCAGCCGCCGGGAACCGCGAAGACCTCGCGTGCTTCGTCGTGCTGGGACTGGTCGAACTCCCGTCGCTCGACGCGGCGCACCGGCGCGCCGAAGCGGTCCATGTCGAGGCCAAGCTGCAGGATCCGGTCCGGCTCGTCGGGATCCACGAGCTTCGGGCCGACGAGTCCGGCGTTCGACCGGAACGCCTCCTCGACGAGTCGCCGCACGGTGTCGGGCTCGAGCACCACGTCGTCGTGGCAGAACAGGTAGTACGCCGCACCTTCGGCGAGGTCGAGCACGGCGTTCGCGCTCGGGCCGTAACCACGGTTCTCGTCTGAGCGCGCGAAGTAAAAGGTCGGGGTCACCTTGGCGACGCGGGGGGCGAGCGAACGTTCGCTCCCGGCGTCGACGACGATCGTCGTCAGGTTGTCGTAGTCCTGGGCGGCGAGCGAGGAGAGGGTCTCTTCGAGCCAGGGCCCTGAATCGGAGGCGACTACGACCGCGACGACCGGTGGCGCGTGTTCCTCCGGCATCGGCCGGACAGGCTACTCGGCGACTCTCGAGCGAAGAAAAGTCCAGCTCAACGGGTTACGCTGCCGCGGGCGCTCCGCCTTACCAGCGGCTCCTCGCGTCGGCGAGGACGTCTTTCAAAGTGGTCTCGAGCGGGATGGTCCGCGACCACCCCGTCAACGAGACGAGCCGCTTCGCCTCGCCGACCAGGACCGGAACGTCGACCGGGCGCAACAGCGCCGGATCGACGACCGCCTTCACCTGATGATCCGAGAGCATCACGAGCTCTTCAAAGACCGTGGCGATCGCCACCGCCTCGCCCGAACAGACGTTGTACGCCTCGCCCGGCTCGCCGTACTCGGCCAACAGCCGATAGGCGCGCACGACGTCACGGACGTCGGTGAAGTCCCGCGCCGGACTCAAGTCGCCGACACTCACCTCGAGCGCACCGGCACGCTCGGCTTCGACGAGCCTTTTCGCGAGCGCGGCGATGACGAAGTTCGGCGACTGACCCGGGCCGACGTGGTTGAAGGGGCGCGCCCTCACGACCTCGATCCCTCGCCCGAGATGCGCCTGCAAACCGAGGTACTCCGCGGCAACCTTGCTCGCCGCGTAGGGGGTCACGGGACGCAACGGCATCGTCTCGTCGATCGGTACCTGCTCGCCAGGACCGTAGACCTCCGCGGAACTCACAAGGATGATGCGGGGGGTTCGCTGCGCCTTGCGAGCGGCTTCGAGCACCGACAGCGTGCCCATCGCGTTCACCCGGAATGTCTCCTCGGGCGCCTCCCACGAGTCGCCGACGTGGGTCAGCGCGGCGAGGTGGTAGATGACGTCGGGTGAGGCGGCGGCGATGCTCGCCGCGACGGCGGGGGTGTCGGTGACGTCGATCCCCTCGCCGAGCGCGAAGGCTGCGTCCCCCACCTCTTCGAGATGACGGGTGAGCCAGGTGCCGACGAAGCCCGACGCCCCGGTCACGAACGCGCGCACGACGCCTCCATATGCCCTGAACCTACTGCCTCATCTCAGAAGTCCGAGCTGGGATTTGATGAAGATCTGAAGGCTCTCTCCCCGGTGACAAGGGTGATCGGCCACTCACGGCGTCGACGATCGCGCGCCAAGCCCCGATCCGTCGGTCCCGCTACTGCTGGGCGGCGCGCAGCGCCTCGAGGTGCCCCGTGACGGAGCTTTCCCAGCTGAATGCTGCCGCCACCTCGAAGCCACGCAC
>JBAVUF010000332.1:0-2075 GCA_049696635.1 Acidimicrobiales bacterium
CACACGCTCGCCACGCACTGCATCAACCGGGGAATGAGCCTCGAGGCGATCGCGGCGATGCTCGGCCACCGCTCGCCGCGGATGACGCTCGTTTACGCGCGCATCTCGAACGACTCCGTCGCCGAGCAGTACTTCCGAGCGACCCAGGTCGTCGAAAGCGTTGGTGTTCCGCTGTCGGTCGACGAAGACGACCCCGGCGTTCGGAACAATCGCCGCCAGCTTGGCAACGGACACTGCACGCGTCCCGCGCAGCTCGACTGCTCCTACCAGACGATCTGCGAAGGCTGTGGTTTCTTTCAGACCGACGAGGAGTTCTTGCCGATCCTTCGGCGCCAGCGCGACGACGCGTCGTCACTTGCCGACTTCGAGCGAGCCCACATCTTCAAAGAGCTGATCGATGGAATGACGCAGGACCCGTCGCCTGAACGCGTCACAAGAAACGTTGGACGTGCGAGCCGCGACGTGATTGCATCGTTAAAGCCGAAGCCTGACGGATCACCCGTGTAACGGCACGTTCGGGATACGTAGTCCCCGACAGAGGTGGGTACCAGACCAGGCGTCGGTCGCCTCGCCTGCCTAGTCGAGCAGTGCGGCGAGCTTCTTCGGCGCGAGGACCCGATAGCTCTCAGTCACGAGTTCACGGACCCCTTCCCAGTCCGTGTCTTCGGTAAGCAGCACGCCGATGCGACCACGGCTGACTCGCGGAGTGAAGAAGGGGCGGCCAATAGACAGCAATGCATCTCGCTCATCTGGGTCGGCACGCAACACGAGCAGCGGGATGGAGTTGCCGGTTGGGCCCTCCTTTGCCACGAGCAAGCAAAACGATCTCCGGCGGATGTCGAACGACTGGGCGGTCGATCTTGTCCTCGTTAGTGATTCGTCGATACGCACCGTCACCTCGGGCAGAGCCAGGCATAGTGCTCGGACACGCTCGACCATGTGCTGCGGAACTTCTACCTGCCCGCTCACGCGAGATGACTTGTGCGTCATGAAGCTAAGACTACGAGAGCGTGTCGGCGCCTTAGATCGCCGGGAGCAGGACCGCGGTGCGTCTCGAGTTGATTCGCAGTCGCACGGGAATCGCCAATCAGCTCGATTCCCTCCACGGCCAACCCGGCGTGCGGCTCGCTTGCTCAATCCACTGATGCAGCTCCGCTCGCTGCGCATCCTCCACAGTGGTCACCTTGATGTACCGGCTCCGGTCGCTGGTTCCGAGTGGCGGTGGGGAGCCGAAGTCTGCACCACCGAGGAAGACGACATTCACTGAAACGTCGTAGGCGGCCAGCTCTATGACCCAGCCAAGTTCTGATAGGCCGTAGTAAGGCCTCTTCCACTTGGCGGCGTAGTAAAGGTCCGGGATTGTCGCTCGGATCGACTCGTCCAACCGCTCGACGATGGGCTGCAGATGCGGCATCTGGCGCCGGAATCAATCGTCGATCTCGGAGTGGTTCGCGGATGGCTCTGGCGGCTTTCGCCGTGCATTTCCCTTGACTTCTTTTGGCAAATTGTCCTCCTCCGTCGAAGCCGCGACGCGTGACGACCAAGATGTCCAACTCGGACAAACCAGTCAGTACCACCCGAACATTTGGGGACGCCTGACGTGGAGCTGCCCTACGTCAAATACCTCCGGGTCAGGTGCGATGGCCGTCTTTGTGACATCGAAGAGACGGCGTTCAGTCGGATTGCCCGCTGGGGTTGATCGGTGGCCAGTCGGCGGGCCACCAGTCTCCTTGTGCATCAGTGGTTTGGCCGACCTCGATGATGTAACCGTCGGGATCTCGGATGTAGCAACGGATCTCGTACTGGTGCTGCTTCGGCGGCGTGAGGAACTGCGCGCCCCGCCCGCTCCATTCGGCGTATACGGCGTGGATGTCTGCGACCCGGATATTGAGGAAGCTGTTGACCCGGTCAGGGTCGCTAGGCGTCTCAAGGGTGACCGTGGGCTTGTCGTCGGTTGGGCCTCCACCGCCGTTGATGATGATGAAGCTGTTGGCGAGTGCGATATTGGTCGGCTCCGGGCCGAAGACCACTCTGCCACCGAGTACCTCGGTATAGAAGCGCCGGGAGCGCTCGAC
>JBAVUF010000333.1:0-1516 GCA_049696635.1 Acidimicrobiales bacterium
GGCCGAAGCCGCGCGACTACGCGCAGAGCACGCCGCGCAAGATGGTCCAGCAGGCGCTGCGCTGTGCGCTCTCGGATCGGGCGCGCTCGCGCGGCGTCCGCCTCATCGATCGCTGGAATTTCGAACAGCCGAAGACGAAGCTGGCCCTCAGCGCCCTCGACGCCCTCGACTGCCAAGGGCGGGTCCTCGTCGTCACCGAGCGCGACGTCGATGTCGTCGAAAAGTCGATGCGGAACATCCCCGGCGTCGAAGCGCTTCCCGCCGACCAGCTCAACGCGTACGAGGTGATGCGCGCCGACGTCATCGTCTTCACCGACGCGACGATCCCAGGCGACGTGACGACGATGAAAGTGGCCGAGCCTGCGGCGGCCGTGAAGAAATCAGCTGCGAAGAAAACCCCGGCAAAAAAGGTGGCGGCGAAAAGAGTCGTCGCGCCGAAGTCCGCCGCGTCAACCGAGTCCGCCGTCCCTGAGGACGCCGAAGGCGGCGAGGGGTCATGACGGCGCGCACCGTCTTGATCCGCCCGATCATCTCGGAGAAGTCCTACGCGCTGATGGATGGCGGCGCGTACGTCTTCGTCGTCGATCCGCGCGCATCGAAGCGGGAGATCCGCGACGCGGTCGAAGCGAACTTCTCGGTGCGCGTTCGTAGCGTGAACACGATGAACCGCAAGGGCAAGCAAAAGCGCGACCGGCGGAGCAACAAGGTCGGCAAGCGGTCGGATTCGAAGCGGGCGATCGTCCGCCTCGAAGGTGACGATCGCATCGAGCTGTTCGAGAGCTGAGGACTACCCCATGGCTGTGAGAAAGCGCAAGCCGACGAGTGCCGGGCGGCGGTTCCAGTCCTCGTCGGACTTTAAAGAGATCACGAAGAAGCGTCCCGAGCGCGCGCTCACCGAGTCGTTGCCGTCCTCCGGTGGTCGCAACAGCTACGGTCGCAAGACTGCGCGCCATCGCGGCGGCGGCCACAAGCGGCGATACCGGATCATCGACTTCTGGCGCGACAAGGACGGGATCCCGGCTCGCGTCGCGGCGATCGAATACGACCCGAACCGCAACGCGCGCATCTGCCTTTTGCACTACGCGGACGGCGAAAAGCGCTACATCATCGCTCCCGAAGGCGTGGGCGTCGGCGACGTCTTGCAGTCGGGCCAGGGCTCAGAGATCCGTGCCGGCAACGCCCTGCAGCTGCGCTACGTGCCCGTCGGTTCCACCGTCCACAACGTCGAACTCCGTCCGGGGGGCGGTGGCAAGCTCGCCCGCGGGGCGGGTTCGAGCGTCCAGCTCGTGGCGAAAGAAGGCGCGTACGCGACGTTGCGTCTGCCCTCGACCGAGATGCGCCGCGTGCCGATCGACTGCCGGGCGACGATCGGTGTTGTCGGCAACGCCGAGGCAGAGCTGCTCTCGATCGGCAAGGCGGGTCGCAACCGCTGGCGCGGCGTCCGGCCGCAGACCCGCGGCGTCGCCATGAACCCGATCGACCACCCGCTCGGCGGGGGCGAGGGCAAATCCTCCGG
>JBAVUF010000334.1:0-2240 GCA_049696635.1 Acidimicrobiales bacterium
CCGTCGTCACGGTCCAGCCCTTCAGCGACGAAGAGCAGGCGATCGCCTGGGCGAACGGCGTCGAGTACGGGTTGGCGGCGAGCGTCTGGACGAAGGACCACGGACGGGCGATGCGGATGACAAAGGCGTTGGACTTCGGCGCCGTTTGGGTGAACACCCACATCCCGATTGTCGCCGAGATGCCGCACGGTGGCTTCAAGCACTCGGGTTACGGCAAGGACCTCTCCGTTTACGGCTTCGAGGACTACACCCGCATCAAGCACGTCATGCACTACATGGGCGAGTAGCCGGCTGCGCCCGGGTGGACGCCCGGGCGCAGACCCGTGCCTATTCGTCCGCGCCCTGGAGCAGCGCGCTCGCGGCGGCGCGCTCTGTGGACTCCGCGGAGCGGATCCGCTTTTGTGGACGCGAAAGGACGAAGTAGATCCCGCCGATGATCACGATGACCAAGACGACGACGAAGGTGATCCAGTCGTAGTTGAAAAGCGCGCCGCGCCCACTCGTCAATCCGCTCGGGTAGATGATGTTGACGAGCATCGCCGCCCCGTAGATCACGCCGAGGATCGTCACCGGGTACCCCCATCTCCCCAGTCGGAACGAACCCTGCGCCTTCCATCCACGGAGCCTCGCGACGAAAGAGCCGAAGGTGATCATCAAGAACGAGAGGTAGATGCCCGAAACACCGAACGAGACGAGCGCGTACAGCGCGTTGACATGCTCCGGGTACGTGAACCACAAGATGTGGATTGGCTTCGAGGGGTTCACGTGGACGAGCAGCGTGAACAGGGCCGCCACGATCGCGCCGAGCAGGATCGCCGCCACCGGGGTTTCACGCTTGTGCGACACCCTGCGGATCACTCCGGCCCCTGGGATGGCGCGGTCTCGCGCGTAGGAGAACGCGAGTCGTGCTCCCGCTCCTTGCACCGCGGTCCCACAGCTGAAGAACGCGAAGCAGATGAGGAGGAGGATGAAGTCGGTGAGTCCGCTGTTGTTCACGGCCGTGTTGACGATGTACGGAACGCCACCGGTTACCGCGGCGAGAAAGCCCTTGTGACCCTTCGGTATCGAAAGGTCAAGCGCCGCGACGAGGATGAAGCTCGCGATCCCACCGACGAGCAGCGAAGAGATGATCGCCTTCGGTACCTTGCGGGAGGCACCGACGACCTCTTCGGCGATGTCACCGGCGGATTCGAATCCGTAGAAGATGTAGACGTGGGCGAGGATCGCGACGAGTGCCGCGCCGAGCCACCAGTTGTTTCCGAAGCCCACCCCGAAGGGGTTTGACGCGATGCGTTGTGTGCCCTGGGTGGTGAAGAGATAGCCGAGACCGTGATGGAATCCCTTGATTCCGAGGAGGATCGCGATCCCGAAGGTCCCGAGGATCTCGACCCAGACACCGATGACCGAGATCCTGCCGAGCAACTTCACCCCGAAGACGTTGAAGACGGTTTGGATGGCGATGAGGATCAGGGTGACGACGAGGATCGTGTTCGGTGCAGTCGCATCGAATTTTGTGCCGAACCAGTTGTTGAGTATCGCCGTGACGTAGGGAGCGATCCCCGTGTCGACCGAGGCGATCGTGATCAACAGCGCCCAGCCGTAGATCCAGCCGACCCACCAGCCGTACCCCTCGCCCAAGAGGTGCTTGCCCCACTGGAACAGGGCTCCAGCGATCGGATAGTGGCTCCCGAGCTCGGCCATGACGAGGGCGACGAAGAGTTGACCGATGACGACGATCGGCATCAGCCACAGATATCGAGGGCCGGCCGAGCCGATGCCGAGCACGAAGAGCGAGTAGATGCCGACCATCGGTGAGAGGTAGCAAAAGGCGACGCCGAAGTTCTGGAACAGCGACAGGACGCGGTTGAGCTCGGGCTTGTAACCGAGTTTCTCGAGCAGTTCGTCGTCCGCAGCGACTTGCGTTCGTGCGTCGGTCCGCTGCGCGGTGTCCGCCATCATCTGCCCCCCGGTTCGATGCTGGTGTGCGATATTGCTGCTTGCTCGGTGCGAGATTGTCGCGCGCCACCGTCACGACTGCCAGGTTTCTCGCTGTGACCTGGGCCGGATCGGACGGATCCGCGCCGCAGACGCTCGGTAGTGTCGGATTCGGCCGCTCGGACCGGAAAGGAACAGCGATGGCGACGATCCCAGGACCCCGATCGGAGGACCTCGCCAAACGGCGCGCGAACGCCGTCGCGAGCGGTGTGTCGTCCGTACTCCCTATCTACGCTGACCGCGGC
>JBAVUF010000335.1:0-1958 GCA_049696635.1 Acidimicrobiales bacterium
GAGCTGCGCGCCCGCCAAGCGCGACTTTTGCCGACCGTGCTCCCCGCGGTACGCGACGTCCGCCGCGCCGGAGCGGCGTCACTCGACTGCTGCTACGTCGCAGCCGGGCGGGTCGACGCCTATTACGAAGCTGCCCTGAAGCCGTGGGACAGTGCCGCTGGGGGGCTCGTGGCGCACGAAGCGGGCGCGGCGTCGAAGGCGATCGGGGGAATCGTCGAGGGAGAGGCGACGCTCGTCGTCGCGTCCGAGCCGCTGTTCTCCGCGCTCGTCGAACTCCTCTTTCAGGCGGCACGAGTCCCTTCAGTACGATGACGAACCCCGACGATCACAAGGAGGGCCGGCGTGGAGTTCGACGTCGTCGTCGAGATTCCGAAGGGATCGCGTAACAAGTACGAGTTCGGCGAGGACGGCCGTATCCACCTCGATCGGACCCTGTACACCTCGACGGTGTACCCCACCGAATACGGCTACATCGACGCGACGTTGGGCGAGGACGGCGATCCGTTCGACGCGATGGTGATCTGCGAAGAGCCGACCTTTCCCGGTTGCGTCATCCGCGCCCGCCCGGTCGCGATGTTCCGGATGAAAGACGAAAAGGGCCCGGACGACAAGGTCGTCACGGTTCCCGTCGGCGACCCGCGCAGCGCGGCAATCCACGACGTCAGCGACCTGTCAGACTACGACAAGGACCTGATCTCCCACTTCTTTTCCGTCTACAAAGCCCTCGAGCCGGGAAAGTTCGTCGAGGTGATCGGCTGGGAGTCGCGCTCGTTTGCCGAGTCCTCCGTGACCGAGGCGTTCGACCGGGCGAACAACGCGTAGCGGACCTGGTCGGGCGCGGCCGCCGCGCTCAGATCCGGATGTGGAAATGCCGTTCGATCTGCTCGACGACGTACGTCCCCACGTACTCGCCGCCAGCTGGCAAGGCGATGTGCACGCCGTCAGCCGCCCGCACCTGGACGAGTCCCTGCGAGCTTGAGGCGTACGTCAGGTAGTGACCGCTGGGCGTCGAAAAGAGCCGCCAAGTCGGAACATAGACCACACCCGGGTGGCGCGCGGCCTGTTGTTCGAAAATCGCGTTCAGCACCTCCATATCCGCGGACAACACGGGATCTTCCATGATTGGCATACCCACCCACATGACTCGCGCCCCTGCCGACGTCGCTTCGGACATCATCTGCGCGACACGCTGCGCGTAGATGTGGCGCCACTGCGCGCTGCCGGCGGCGTATCCGACGTTGTTCTGCAATAGGCCGTTCCAGTCGTTCGCGCCGAGCATCACGATGACGAGCCGTGGGTGGTAGCGCTGGATGTCGGCTTCGAGGTGTGCGGGCCAGTTGTAATACGCCTGGTCGGCGAGACCGGTGCTCTCTTGTGCCGCGAGGACGAGGCGGACCCTCGGGCTCTCGCCGACGACGTTGTCCAGTCCGTACCCGAGGTCCTCGCCGATCGAATCTCCGACGTCGAGGATGACAAGCGGCCGCGCCGGGGTCGGCTGCACGAGCGGCGGAGGACCGGACGCCGATGGTGGTGGCGGCGAAACACGAGCCGGCGAAACAGGAACGTGCCGGAGGTTCGGCGAGAACTCGGTGATGTGCGGCGGGATCGGAGGGATCGCCGCGACGATCGTGGGCGGGGTCGTTGTCGTCGTCGTTGCCGGGATCGTCGTGGTCGTGGAAGACGACGACCCCCCGGGGTGCGCGAGCGTCGGCGTCCCATGACGGCCGAGGGCGCGGTTTCCCCCGTCGACGAAACGGTCGAGGCCGAAGGCGTCTTCGAACCGCATGATCGGACGAAGGAGCACCATCGCCGTGGATCGGCGAGCGCCGAGCGGCGATGCGTTCGCGGAATTGAACAATTGACGGGCGTCGAACAGGATCCACAGCGCGAAGCACAAGAGACCGACGGCGAGCGCGTAGCCCGCTGAGGTGACCGGCGCGCGCGAGCCGGTGTTGGGC
>JBAVUF010000336.1:0-3502 GCA_049696635.1 Acidimicrobiales bacterium
GCTCGGTTGCGCGCGACGCCGGGGACGGCGCGCCACGTCGAGCCGTCACCTTCGAGGTAAGAGACGAGCGCGGCGTCGGCGACGTCGTGCTCGAGCGCCCAAATCAGCATCGCCGAAACGAGGCCGCCGTCCTGGCCGACGCTGGCGATCTCTGCGTCCGTGGTCCGCACGAGCAGCGTTTCTTTGGCGACACCGGCGATCTCTTCGGTCTCTCGCGCGCGACCGAAGAGATAAGTGTCGATCTCCTCCTCCCAGGAGCGAAAGCGCGGGCACGCACGCGTGCAAAGCGTGCAACCTTTTTGGCCGTGCGTGCAGTCCTCAGGTCCCCCCTCTGCGTCGATGTGGAACGGGCGGTACCTGCCTCCCTCGGTGTCATAGGACAACACGTCGTAGGGACAGGCGACGATGCATGACGCGCACCCGGTGCACAGACCAGAGGTCACGACCTCGGTGAA
This sequence comes from Acidimicrobiales bacterium, assembly GCA_049696635.1. GTDB lineage: Bacteria > Actinomycetota > Acidimicrobiia > Acidimicrobiales > Bog-793 > CAVRXQ01. The sequence continues at coordinate 456 of JBAVUF010000336.1, forward strand.
GAGCTCCTTCCACTGTGGCTTTTCAAGTGGCACGACTCACGCCCCCAATGCATCGAGCACTTTTTGTGCATGCCCATCGGCACGCACGTGATACCAGGCGCGCTCGATCCGCCCGTCAGGCGCGACGAGGAACGTCGAGCGGATCACACCGACCGACTTTTTGCCGTAGAGCGTCTTTTCGCCCCAGGCGCCGTAGCGCTCCATCGTCTGGTGCGACGGGTCCGACGCGAGGCGGATCTTCAGGCTGTACTTCGCACGGAACCGCCGATGCGAGCCCTGCTCGTCCGGGGAGATCCCGATCACGTCGACGCCCGACGCGGCGTATTCATCGACTAGATCGCTGAACTGGCACGCCTCCTTAGTGCAACCCGGTGTGTCGTCGGCGGGGTAGAAGTAAACGACGACTCGGCGGCCGCGGTAGTCGCTGAGCGCGACCTTTCCGCCGTCGTCGGTCGCAAGCCGGAAGGCCGGCGCCTTGTCACCCGCTATCAGCTCTGCCACGTCTCCCCTGTCGTCGCGTCAAAAGCGGATGCTAGGTGGCCGATCCATCCCGCGGGCGAGGTCTCTTGTCGGGGTCACCTCCGTGCGAGAAGAAAGGCGCGCAGGCGCTCTAGACCGACGTCGAGCACTTCGATTGTTGTCGCGAAGTTCAGCCGCGCGTGCCCTCGCCCCACATCGCCGAAATGGGGGCCGGGCAGCAACGTGACGCCCGCTTGTTCCGAAATGACCGCCGCCGGGTCGTCTCCGAGGCCCGAGGTGCGCAGGTCGAGCCATGCGAGGTAGGTCGCCTGTGGCTTCGCGCACGACACCCCCGGCACACCGGAGAGCGCGTCGAGGACATGATCGCGGTTGCGCTCGAGGTACGAAAGGACCGCCTCGAGCCACGGCCCCCCCTCCTCCCAGCCAGCCAGCGCGGCGAGCATGCCCAGGTTGTTGATGCTGCCGCGCTGACGGCGCGGGATCGACGTGAGGCGTTCCGCGAGGTAAGGGGAGCCGCACGCGGCGACGGCGCACCGGAGTCCGGCCAGATTAAAGGCTTTGCTCGCCGAGTTCAGCGTGATCGTGCGCCGCGCTACGTCACCACCGAGCGTCGCGATCGGGACGTGCGTCGCGCCCGGGTAGACGAGATCGCAGTGGACCTCATCAGAGACGACGACGAGATCGAACTCGTCGGCGATTAGCGCTAGCTCGGCAAGCGCCTCGCGGCTGAAAACCTTCCCTGTCGGATTGTGCGGATTGCAGAGCAGCATCAGCTTCGGACGTTCAGCACGGACTAGCGCCCGCACCGCGTCGAAGTCGCAGCGGTATTCGCCGTCGGCGAGTTCAAGGTCGTAGGCGACCATCCTCCGTCCGGTCTGTTCGTGGGCGAGAAAGTAGGGCGGGTAGGCCGGCGCGAAGACGAGGACGCCGTCACCGGGTTCGCTCAAGGTGACGATCGCGAAATACAGCGCCTGGATGACGTCGGTCGCGACGACGGTCAGGTCGGGATCGACCTCGAGGCCGTAGCGGGTCTTTGACCACCTGGCGAAAGCGCCGACCAGTCGCTCTTCCAACGACGGGTGTGGGTAGCCAAGGTCGCTGTACTCGATCGGTTCTTGAAGCGCCCGCCGAATCGGCGGCGCGACCGGGAAATCCATGTCGGCGACCCAGAGCGGGATCTTCTCGGGAGCGTCGCGTGCCCATTTTTCGCCCTGCCGGGCTTGGTAGTCCGCGAGTTCGAAACAATCGAGGTCGAGTTCGTCGTTCACTTCGAAGCCCCGTCCTTTGTCTTTCGCGGCGTCGTCGCTACCAGGAGACGGCGATGTACTTCGTCTCGAGGTACTCGTTCATCCCTTCGTGGCCGCCTTCGCGACCGAGGCCAGACTGTTTCACGCCGCCGAAGGGGGCAGACGGATCGGAGACCACCCCCCGGTTCAACCCGACCATGCCCGTCTCGAGTGCCTCAGCCACCCGCAATCCTCGGGCGAGGTCGGCCGTGTAGACGTACGAGACGAGGCCGAAGATCGTGTCGTTCGCGAGCTCGATCGCCTCTTTTTCGGAGTGGAACGTGACGACCGGCGCGACTGGCCCGAAGATCTCGTTGCGCAGGATCGGCGACCCCGGCGACACGCGATCAAGGACCGTCGCCGGATAAAAGAAGCCGCGACCGGTCGGCAGCGAACCCCCCGTCGTGGCGTGTGCACCCGCGCTCAGCGCACCGTCGACGAGGTCGGCAACCTTGTCGCGCGTATCCGCGTTGACGAGCGGTCCGAGCTGGACGCCGTCCTCGAGCCCGTTGCCCATGCGCACCGCTGCCATCTGCGCGGTCAACCTCGCGACGAAGTCGTCCGCGATCGGCGCCTCGACGTAAAAGCGGTTGGCGGCGGTGCAGGCCTCGCCCCCGTTGCGCATTTTCGCGAGCATCGCACCCGCGACCGCGTCGTCGAGGTTCGCGTCGGCGAAGATCACGAACGGCGCGTTGCCACCGAGCTCCATCGACGACGAGATCACCTTGCTCGATGCCTTCTCGAGCAGCATCCGGCCGACCTCGGTCGACCCCGTGAATGAGAGCTTGCGAACGCGGTCGTCGGCGAGTGCCGCGTCGACCAACTGACCGGCGTGTGACGTCGGCACGACGTTCACGACGCCAGGTGGCACCCCCGCCTCGTCGAGGATCGCCGCGATGGCGAGCGCCGAGAGCGGCGTCTCTTTTGCCGGCTTGCACACGACGGTGGTGCCGGCGGCGAGTGCGGGTCCGATCTTGCGAGTGAGCATCGCCGCTGGGAAATTCCACGGCGTGACGAGCAGCGCCACCCCGATCGGCTGGCGCAGGACGAGGATCCGGTTCGTGCCGGCGGGCGCCGTGACGACCTCGCCCGTGTTGCGCACCGCCTCTTCGGAGAACCAACGGAAGAACTCCGCCGCGTACGCGATCTCGCTGCGGGCGTCGGACAGCGCCTTGCCGTTCTCCATCACCATCAGCCTGGCGAGCTCGTCGGTGCGCTCGATCATCAGCTCGAAGGCTCGCCGCAGGATCTCGCCACGCCGGCGCGGCGGCGACCCAGACC
>JBAVUF010000337.1:0-3236 GCA_049696635.1 Acidimicrobiales bacterium
ATCCGACACGGTTGTCGTGCGCAACGACTCGTGGCGCGAGGGAATGGCGAGCTCGCTACGCATGGGCTTTGACGCGGCGGAAGCTTCGGGGGCGGGTGCGGCTCTTGTACTGCAAGTGGACCAGCCGGTGGTCACCCAAGCGCTCATCACTCGGCTGATCGACGCGTGGCGACAGGGCGCGACGACCGCGGCCGCCTCATATGGCGGTGAGGCACTCACGCCAGTTGTGCTCGACCGCTCGCTGTGGCCGGCGGTGCGCTCAGAGGCCGAGGGCGAGCAGGGCGCGCGCGTCGTGCTGCGAGCCAATCCACAACTCGTGACGCCAGTCGACTGTGACGACGTCGGCGACCCGCGCGACATCGACGTGCCAGATGATCTTGAACGACTCGAGCTTCGCTATCGGGAGCTCATCGCCACGCTGTCCCACGGCGCTTCGAGCGAAGGCGCTGCCGGCCGACGCTTAGGCTCATTGCGATGACGACGCTCAGCGTTACAAAGACGCAAGGGCGAATCGGCGACCCGGTCGAACGCCTCGACGGTGTGCCGAAGGTCACCGGGGCGTTCGCCTACGCGAGCGACCTGTTTCGTGAGGGCATGCTCTTCGGCGCGACGGTGCGGTCGCCCGTTGCCTACGCGCGGATTCGCCGCGTCGACGTCACTGGGGCGGTGTCGAGCCCCGGAATCGCCGCCGTTCTCATCTGGCGCGACGTGCCAGGGATCAACCGTTTCGGATTGAACTTTGCCGACCAACCGGTGCTCGCCGAGGACGTCGTGCGCTACGCAGGCGAGCCGATCGTGATCCTTGCCGCGGCGACTGCGAGCGAAGCGCGAGCGGCGGCACGCCGCGTGGTAGTCGACCTCGAAGAGCTCGACGGCGTCTACGACATGGAACGAGCCCTCGACCCCGATGCGCCGCGTCTCCACGAGTGGGGGAACGTGCTACGCCACGTGCACATCCTCCAGGGCGACCCAGACGGCGCTCGCGCCGACGTCTGGGTCGAGGGCTACTACGAGACGGCGATGCAAGACCAAGCCGCGCTCGGTCCGGAAGCAGGCCTCGCCGTGCCGGCCGAAGACGGCGGGGTCGACCTCTATGCGGCGACCCAGTGGCTGCACGTCGACCTCGAGCAGATCGCGCCGTGCCTCGGTCTTCCGATGGACAAGGTGCGCATCCACCTCGCCGGGGTGGGTGGCGCGTTCGGTTCGCGCGAGGACATCCACATGCAGATCCACGCCTGTCTTCTCGCTCTCGCAACGAACAAGCCCGTGAAGTTCTCGTACGGGCGCGAAGAGTCGTTCTATGGACATGTCCACCGTCACCCGTCGCGCATTTGGATCCGCCACGGCGCGACCAACGACGGGAAGCTCGTCGCCGTGAGCGCCCGCCTCATGTTCGACGGAGGGGCGTATGCTTCGTCTTCCCCGGCTGTCGTCGGCAACGCCGCGACGTTCGCCGCCGGACCGTACGAGGTCCCGAACGTGCGAGTCGAGGGCACCGTCGTCTTCACGAACAACCCGCCCTGCGGCGCGATGCGCGGATTCGGCGCGCCGCAGGTCTGCTTCGCGCACGAGGCCCAGATGGACAAGTTGGCCCGCCACCTCGGGATCGACGCGGTCAAGCTGCGCTTGAAAAACGCGCTTTCGAGCGGATCGGTGCTTCCGACGGGTCAGGTGCTCATCGGCTCTGCACCGGTACGCGAGGTCATCGAGCGCTGCGTTGAAATCCCGCTACCCCCCGCTACGCCGGCGTCGGGCCGCGACGCGCTCGGATACCCCGGGGGCTCGGGCAACGTGACCCGCGGCGAGGGGTTGCGCCGTGGGGTCGGATTCGCGCTCGGTTACAAAAACGTCGGGTTCAGCGAGGGATTCGACGACTCGGCGGCGGCGCGCGTGACGCTGAGCGCCGATCGCGACCGGGTGACGGCGGAGATCTATACCGCGGCGGTCGAGATGGGCCAGGGTCTCTACACCCTGTTAGCCCAGATCGTGCGCAGCGAGCTCGGCGTCGACGAAGTGACCCTGCACGGCGCAGACACGTTGATCGGCAACGCCGGATCGACCTCGGCCTCGCGACAGTCGATGATGGCCGGAGGAGCGGTGCAGATGGCCTGCGGGCAGGTGCGCGACAGCCTTTTCGAACGGGCGCAGGCATGGCTCGACAATGCGGCGGCCTCTTTCGAGCTTGCCGACGGCGCGATCCGCATGGGCGGGATGGCGCTGATAGGTCTCGACGAGCTCCTCGAGACCCCCGTGTCGGCCGAAGTCGTCTACCACCACCGACCGACGGGTCACTTTGACGCGAACGGCCAGGGCGACATCCACGCGCAATTCGCCTTCGGGGCAGAACGTGCCGTCGTCGAGGTCGATGATGAGCTCGGACTCGTCCGCATCGTCCAGATCGCCGCGGCGATCGATGCCGGAAAGGTAATGAACCCGCTCGGCTTTACCGGCCAGATCGAAGGAGGGACCGCGCAAGGGATCGGCCTCGCGCTCACGGAAGAGCTCGTTCTCGAAAACGGGGTGATCCGGAACGCCTCGTTCACTGATTACCTCATCCCAACGATCCTCGATGCGCCCGAGGTCGTCACTGTCGCGATCGAACAGCCCGACCCCGGCTCGCCGTACGGCCTAAAAGGAGTGGGCGAGATGTCGACGATCGTCTCGACCGCCGCGGTCGTCGCCGCGCTACGAGACGCGACGGGCCGCGAGCTCAGTCGCGCGCCGGTAAGCCCCGACGATCTCGTCGGATTGCGTCCGCCCGCCGGGAGCTCCGGACCGCCCCCGGTCCCTGTCGTTCCCGGGCAGGAATCCCTTCCCGCGTACCACGAGATGGCCACGGGCCAGCAGAGGCTGATGTGACGCCGGCCACAAAGGGCGGTACGCGATGAGGAACGCTCGGGTGGTGCCGTGACGTTTTTGCAGCCGTCGAGCCTTGCTGAAGCGCTCGAGGCACGCGCCGCGCATCCGGACGCGGTGGTGGTCGCCGGAGGGACCGACGTGTTCGTCGACGTGAACTTTGGCCGATTGCATCCCGACGCGATGCTCGACGTCGGCCGGGTGGACGATCTCGCCGGGGTCGAGTATCACAACGGCACCGTGCGTCTTGGCGCCGGGATGACCTACGCGCAGATGATCGATCGCTTGGGCGTCGACGCGCCCGCGCTCGTCGTCGCGTCGCGCACCGTTGGCTCGCCCCCGATCCGCAACCGCGGGACGATCGGCGGAAACCTCGGCTC
>JBAVUF010000338.1:0-3615 GCA_049696635.1 Acidimicrobiales bacterium
CGCCGCCCGCAAGGGCACGACCGTCTTGTTCGCCTCGCACGAACTCGAGCGGGCGCGCACCGTCGCGCGACGGGTGGTCGAGATGCGGGGCGGTGCATGTGTCGTTGCACAGGCCGCATCGCCGACGCCGATCGCCACTCGAGAGTCGGAGGTCGGTCTCGATGTGGCGTGACGCGGCGCTCGTGGCGGGGAAGGACCTCCGCATCGAGATCCGCTCGCGCGTCGCGCTCGCTGAGGTGCTGCCGTTCGGGCTCGTGCTGTTAATCCTCTTCGGGCTGGCGCTCGGACCCGATCGCCGGGTGCTCACCGAGGTTGCGGCGGGCCTGTTCTGGGTCGCGGTGCTGCTGGCGACGATCCTCGCAGTGCAACGCTCGTTCGCAATCGAGTCGGCGGACGACGCACGCGACGGTCTACGCCTGTCGGGACTCGATCCGGCGGGCGTATTCGTTGGCAAGGCGCTCGCCATCGCCGCGCAGCTAGTTGCGCTCGAGATCGTTCTCGCTGTCTGTGGCGCGCTCTTGTTCGATGTGCACCTCAAGGGCGCGCTAGTGCTCGTCGGCGTTTGCGCCGCGGCGACGGTCGGACTCGTAGCGGTCGGCACCGTGTACGGCGTCATCGCGGCGGGCGCGCGGGTGCGTGAGACGGTCCTTCCCGTGTTGTTCCTCCCCGTCGTCGCGCCGGTGCTCCTCGCCGCGGTCAAGGCGTCGAGGGCGGCGCTCGCCGGCACACCTTCGAGCGGATTCGGATGGCTCGAGCTGCTCGGCGTGTTCGCCGTCGTCTACGCGCTCGTCGGCGCCGTCGCATTCGGTCCTTTGCTCGAGGGCGCATGACGACCGTTTCGACGCCGATCCAAAAGGTGCCCAATCCGGTCCTCCGACCGGATGCCCCGCCGGCGCCGGCGCGACGACGGCGTTCGCCGCGCAGCCGGAGGGACATCGTCGTCGACGCGTGCGGCGTTTTGGCGGTCGTCGGGATCGGTGTCGACGTGTGGCTCGGGTTGTGGGTGACGCCTCCTGACAGAACGCTCGGCAATCTCGTCCGTCTCCTCTATATCCACCCCGCCCTCGCCTGGGTGATGTACCTTGCCTACGGGCTCGCGTTCTTGTCGAGCCTGCTCTATCTGTGGCCGCGGACGCGCGCCCCCCGCTTCGACCATCTCGCCGGTGCCGCCGCGGAGGTCGGGGTCGTCTTCACCGGCCTCACCCTCGTCACCGGTTCGCTCTGGGGTCGACCGACGTGGGGCACGTGGTGGACCTGGGACCCGCTTCTCACGACCACGGCGCTGCTTTTCGTGCTCTACCTCGGCTACCTGGCGGTGCGCCGCATTCCCGGCGAGTTCGACACGAAGGCGAAGCGCTCCGCGATCGCGGCGCTGATCGCGTTCATCGACGTGCCGGTCGTGTACTTCTCGGTCCTATGGTGGAAGAGCCTCCACCAGCTGCCGACCGTCGATGACCCGCTGACGGGCAAGACCTACGTGCACGGCTCGATGGCCTGGACGTTGCTGCTTTCGTTCGTCGTGTTCGGCCTCGCGTTCGTCTGGCTCCTCGTGCATCGCTACCGGCTCTCGGTGCTCGCGGCGCGTGAGAGCGAGGAGTCGCTCGTGATCGCCCTCGCCGAGCGACGCGAGGAGGCGGCGACGTGAGCGCGTACATCGTCGTCGGCTACGTCGTCGCTCTCGGCACGCTGACGCTCTACGGCGTGACCCTGCTCGCCAGGGTGCGCGCCGCGCGACACCGTCTCGAGGCGGTCGAGATGGATGACAGCGCCAGCGATGGCCTCGACGGAGGGACGGGCTCGGCGGCCGAAGACCAGTGAAGCGCGTTCTTCCCGCCGACGCACCCGACCACAGATGAGCTCGCCGCCCGTCGCAGCCACGATGCGTGCGCGCCGGACGCGTCGCCGCCTAGTGGTCGTCGGCGTCGTGATCGTGGCGGCGATCGGCTTTCTGCTCTACAAGACGCTCAGCTCGGCGGTCGTGTACTTCAAGACGGCGAGCGAAGCGGTCGCGGATCGCACCTCGCTCGGAAACTCGACGTTCCAGATCGAAGGGGTCGTCGTCCCGCGCACGATCCGTCATCTCGGCAACGACGAGCTGAGCTTTGAGATCGCGTCGGGCACGGTGAAGGTGCCGGTCGAGAACAGAGGCACGCCGCCGCAGCTGTTCCAAGCGGACATCCCGGTCGTGCTCGTCGGTCACTTCGTCGCTTCGTCGAACCTGTTCTCCTCGGACCAGATCCTCGTCAAGCACTCGAACGAGTACATCGCCGCGCACCCGAACCGGGTCCGAGCGCCGAACGGCTCGACCAGATGAACGGCTTCTTCGGGCACTTCGGCGAGGTCATCGGGCTTTGCGCCTCGGCCGCCCTCGTCGTCTCTGTCGTCTTGGGGCTCCTCACGCACCGAACGTCGGCGGTCGCGCGCGCCCCGGCGCTCGCTCTGACGGCGTTTTGCGGCTGTGCCGTCGGGATAGCGGCGATGGAGCACGCGCTTATCAGCCACGACTTCAGCCTGGCGTTCGTCGCACAGAACAATTCCCGCCAGACGCCGCTGTTCTTCTCTGTGACCGGCCTGTGGTCGGCGTTGCAGGGATCGATCCTCTTGTGGGTCTCGATCCTGTGCGCATACGGGGCTGTCGTCGCGTGGCGGCTGCGGCGTCGGCTCGATGACCCGCTCGTCGCGATTGCGCTCGCCGTCATCTTTTGCGTCGCGGTGTTCTTTTTCGCGTTGATGGTCGGACCGGCGGACCCCTTTGCCGCGACGCGCGGTGCGATCCCCGCGAACGGCGCCGGTCCGAATGCGTTGTTGCAGGACAACGTCCTCGTCGCGGTGCACCCGGTCTTTCTGTATCTCGGCTACGTCGGATTCACCGTGCCGTTCGCGTTCGCGGTCGGATCGCTCGTCACGGGCAGGGTGGGTGAGGGCTGGCTCGCAGAGACGCGGCGCTTCGCCGTGTTCGCCTGGGCGTTCCTCACAATCGGCATCGTCCTCGGTGCGTGGTGGTCCTACCAGGTGCTCGGCTGGGGCGGCTTTTGGGGGTGGGATCCCGTCGAAAACGCGGCGTTGTTGCCATGGCTCACGGCGACCGCGTACCTGCACTCAGCGATGGTGCAAGAACGCCGCGGGCTTTTACGGATCTGGAACCTGTCGCTTTTGATCGCCACCTTCGCCCTCACGATCCTCGGCACGTTCCTCACGCGATCGGGCGTCGTCCAGTCGGTCCACGCCTTTTCGGATTCCGGGCTCGGCCCGGCGTTGATCGCCTTCTTCGGTGTCATCGTCGCGGTCGGCATCGGCCTCATCGCCTGGCGCGGCGACCGGCTCCGCTCGCCGGGCGGGATCGACGCGCCTGTCTCGCGCGAGGGCGCGTTTTTGGTGAACAACCTGTTGTTCGCGGCGTTCGCACTCGTCGTGCTGCTCGGAACGGTCTTTCCGCTCTTCGTCCAGGCGTTCTCCAACGAATCGATCACAATCGGGCGCCCGTACTTCGACACCTTCGCCGTACCCCTCGGCCTTTCGCTGTTGTTCATGATGGCGATCGCACCGGCGCTGCCGTGGCGGAAGACGTCCGCCGGCGTGCTGCGCGCGAGGCTCGCGTTGCCGGCTTGGTGTGCG
>JBAVUF010000339.1:0-5528 GCA_049696635.1 Acidimicrobiales bacterium
GCAGCGCGCTTCACTGCCTCTACGACCTTCACATATCCGGTCTCTCGGTCGAGGATGCCGCTCAACGCGTCGCGAATCTCGTCCTCTGTCGGGTTCGGTACCGACTCGAGCAGGCGTTTGGTGGCAAGGATCATCGCCCCGGCGGAGTAACCCGATTGAAGCGCGCCGGTGTCCACGAACGCCTGCGGGATCGGACCGAGTTCGCCCGTCACGGTGTTTAGTGACTCGAGCGTCGTCACCTCGTGGCCCTCGGCCTGCGCCGCCAAGAGGACGTCGGCCGAAACGAACCTCCCGTCGACGAGCACGCCGGCCGCCCCCGTCTCTCCGCTTGTCGAGCCAAAACGCACACTGAAGCAGCCGAGACCTCGCAACACCCGCAGCAACGTCGTGCCGGGCTCGCACTCGACCTCGTGCCGTTCGCCGTTCACTCGCAGCGCGATCTTCATCGTCCGAGCTCCCCAAGGACCCGACCCGTGAGTACCTCGGCGAGCGCGCGTCGGTATTCGCGCGAGCCGCGAAAGTCGCCAAACCCGGCCGTTGCAATGAGGGCCCCTCGCACGTCGCCAGCCTCACCGTCGACCACAATTGGTCTATCGGCGACGCCGGTGATCACGATTCGGCACGTGCCGTTCGCGCGCCGTCGTCCGTGCACCGCGACGATCGGCCGATCCGCCCGCGTTCGACCTGTTCTCTCGGACGCAGTTACTCCACTGGGGTCAATCGTCACCGCGGTGAGGATCCGGTGTTCGATTGGGAAGCGGTCCTTGATCAGATCAGCGATAGAAATCTTCACGCGCCCGTTTAGTCCGAGCACAACGGCGACGGCTTCGTGCATCAAGAGCGCGGCCACCACTTCGCTGTCCAGTCGTTGACCACAGACGGATCCACCTACGGTGGCCCGTGATCGCAGGGAGCTCGGCACTTCTCTGCGGGCTGCATCACGAAGCGCGACGGGCACGTCGGCGTGTTCGAGGAGCGACTGCAGCGTCACCGTCGCACCGATATGCAACGCGCTCGGCTCGCGCAGCTCAATACCGTCGAGGCCGAGTTCCTGCAGATCGACGACCGCGATCGGCTGGTCGTGGTCGTGACTGTTCACTTCGGTGCCTCCACCAACCGCCACGGCACCTGATTGTTCGAGAAGTCTGAGCGCCTCCCCGAGCTCGCGCGGACGTGAGTACTGCCGCACATTCGTCATCGGAACCAGCCTGCGTCGGCGGACAGCGTCGTCACAGGGCCGAAGGTCCTTTCGCCCGTCTCCTCAGCCCCACAGTCGTCGGGCGCGCCGCGAGAGTTCGTGATGCGCGTCCTCGAGATCGACTCCGACGAGCCGGCCGTGCTCAACGATCGGGTTTCCTGCAACAAAAAGGTGTCGAACCTTCCGGTCTGGACCGAGCACGAGCGCGTCGACTGGTTCGGGGATGTCGGCGACGTCTGCCATCGGCCACACGGCGAGGTCCGCCGGCGCGCCGAGCTCCAGCCGTCCGAGATGAGGTCTGCCGAGACATGCTGCCCCACCGGAGGTTGCGAGCGAGAGCGACTCGGTCGGGGCGAGCGCGCGAGGATTCCCTGACCGCTGCCGCGCGAAGTAGACCGCCTGTCGCAGTTCGGGCAGCAGCACCCCCATCTCGTTTGACGCCGGCCCGTCGACCCCGAGGCCTACCGGTGCGCCAGCGTCGATCAGCTCGCGAACGGGGCAGATCCCCGACGCGAGGCGAGCGTTCGAACTCGGACAGTGCGCGACGCCGGTCGAAGCGGATCCGAGACGGAGGATTTCTTCGCTGGACAGGTGGATGCCGTGTGCGAACCAAACGTCCTCCCCCACCCACCCGAGCTCCTCCATGAGTTCGACCGGACGACGTCCGAACCTGGCAAGGCAGTTCCGCTCCTCGTCCAAGGTCTCCGCGAGGTGGGTGTGCATCCGAAGGCCGAGTGAGCGCGCTAATGCCGCCGACGCTCGCATCAGCTCGATCGACACCGAGAACGGGCTACAGGGCGCGACGGCGACGCGTACACGATCGCCATCGTTCAACCGTTGGGCAACCGCCTCCGTCGACGAAAGAATGGCGTCGATCTCCTCGACGATCGTGTCGGGAGGCAGGCCGCCTCGACTTTCGCCGAGGTCCATCGAGCCGCGGCAGAGTTCGAGACGGACTCCGACGGCCATCGCCGCCCTCGCGATTGCGTCGAAGACCGAGTCGTCGCCGCGCGGCACCACGTAGTGATGATCTGAGACGAGGGTCGCGCCGCTCAGCGCCAGCTCGCCCAGCCCAACGAGCGCGCTCGCTTCGACGTCCTCAACGGTGAGTTCGCCCCAGATGGGATACAGCGTCCTTAACCAAGTGAAAAGATCGCAGGCGGTCGCCCGGCCGCGGGTCATCCACTGGTACAGGTGGTGATGGCAGTTCGCGAAGCCGGCAGTAACGAGATCTCCCGGACACTCGAAGACTTGGTCGCCTGGGCGCGTTTTGACCACGCCAATGGCCGCGATCTTGCCTTCCTCGATTGCGAGGTCGCCTGGGCTGCGCGCCCCGCGAAGGACCGTTCTCGTCGCCAACCTCCCGACTATCATCCGGCCGCATCGATTCGACCGAGTCGATCCGGCAAGGTAGTGGTCGGCGAAGCCGGCCGGGCGAGGGGGACGCCATTTATCAAAAGCGCTCGTGCCGGGCACCTCGAGGGACCAACGCCTCTAGAGGTGCCTGCGAGCCGCGCTTAAACGTGCTCCTTGGAATTGCCCACCAGTGCGCACGCGGTGTCCGCGTCGGTACTCGTTGCGAAGGGAGTCCTGGATGACGGAGGTCCTGAGTCCACAGGCGGGCGGACAGCCCGGCGGGGGTTCGGCATTAGACGCAGCGCCGACAGAGGAGGAGTACTCGGCGTTCAGTCTCGAACAGCGGGGAATCGACTTGATCCCCGAGTCGAACCGTCCGATGAAGCCCTCCAACCTCTTCTGGCTGTGGGCGGGCGCGATCTGGAACGTCGAGTTCCTCGTCTACGGGGCGCTGATCGTCTCCTTCGGGCTCTCCTTCTACCAAGCAGTGGTCGCCATCCTCCTCGGCAACCTCGTCTATGCGTTCTTGGGCTGGGCGAGCCTTCCGGGTCCCGAGACCGGCACGACGGCGTTCATGGTCAGCCGCGCGTCGTTCGGGCGCAACGGCAACCGCGTGCCGTCGTTGTTCAACTGGGTCACGCAGGTCGGTTTCGAGATCGAAGGCATCGTCCTCGTCGTCCTGATCGTCGTCGCGATGTTCAGCCATGAGGGCGTGCAATTGGACGACGGAGGCAAAGCCGCGGTCATCGTGCTCGCGGTCCTCGTGCAGTTCATCTTGCCATTCCTCGGACACGCGACGATCTCGAAGGTCCTCCGCTACCTCTCGTTCGTGTTCATCGTCGTGTTCGCGATCATGGCGGCCCTCGTCATTCCGCATGCGCATCTTGCTGGCGAGCACCTCGCAAAGGGCTTCCACGACTCGTGGTGGATCTGGACGACGGGTCTCGTCCTCATCGTCTCAGCCGGCGGCCTCGGATGGACCGAGAATGCCGCCGACTACTCCCGCTATCTCCCGCGCAACACTTCGAAACAGGCAACGTTTTGGGCGGCGACGCTCGGCGGTGCGATTCCTTCGATCCTTCTCGAGCTCCTCGGGGCGGCGGCCTTCCTCGTGAGCCCCCACGTGACAGAGGCGACGGGCGTGCCCTCCTCCTTTGCCAGCTGGTTCTTTTGGCCGTTCCTCATCCTCGCCCTGCCGCAGCTGTTCGCGATCAACACGATCGATATGTACTCCTCGGGCGTGACGCTGCAGGCGATCGGTATACCCGTGAAGCGCTGGGGATGTGTGCTCATCGACACAATCATCTCCGGAGGGATCACCGCGCTCGTGATCTACAAGGGAAACTTCTACACGGACCTGTCGGGATTCCTCGACTACATCGTCGTGTGGCTCGGGCCGTGGTTCGGGATCTACATGGTCGACTACCTGTTGCGCCGCGGCCGCTACGACATCGCGGGACTGGCCATGAAACGCGGTGGCGTCTACTGGCGCGAGGGCGGATTCAACTGGAAGGCGATCTTCTCGCTGTTCCTCGGGATGTTGGCCGCCATGATGTGGATCGATGCCGCCTACTACGCCCCGCTCAACTACACGTCCCCGCTCACGAGCGCGACACACGGGATGGATTTGAGCTGGCTCTTCGGGCTCGTCGTCGGCGCGGTGACGTACTTCCTCTTGTCGCACTCGTCGGTGCGGGCCGAGACATCGAAGCTGCCAGCCCATCAAATCACCGAGACACCCACACCTGCCTCGGGGATGCCGGCTTCGTAGCGGCGACGCTCAAGAGCACGGTTGACGACGGCGCCTGAGCGCTGAGCGAGAGGCATCCGCTCGGTGCTCAGGAGTCCTCTGCCTCGGGCGAGTCCTTGTTGGCACGCATCGGCAAGGTCGTGCGCCACTGACCGTCGTAGTCATGGAGGGCGGCGGCGACGGCTCCGGCCGTCGGGACAAGTCCGATCTCACCCATCCCCTTGATCCCGTAGGGCGCACGCGGCTGCGGCTCCTCGACGAGGATCGGCTCGATCGGTGGCACGTCTTTTGGTCGAAGGATCCCGAGGCTGCGCAGCGTCATATGGGTCGGGCGACCGTCGTCGTCGGCGGGGAAGTCCTCGGAGAGTGCATAGCCGAGCCCCATGTGCACCGAGCCTTGGATCTGGCCTTCGCAGAGCAGCGGGTTCACCGCTTTGCCGACGTCGTGGACCGCGACCACCTTGTCGATCGCTCCCGACTCGCGATCCATGACGACGAGCTGCGCCGCGTAGGAGAAGGCGGAGTGAATCGTCGGATGCTCGACGCCTTCGCCGAGCGCGTTCGTCCAGTCGACCCGGTACTCGCCGAGATAGTCGATCCCCGTTCGGCGCCCGTCATCGTTCGCCCGGCGACAGGCGTCTGCGATCGCGCCCGATCCCATCAAGGTTCCACGCGACCCGGTCGTCTGCCCAGCATCGAGCTCGCGTGAGGTGTCGACCACCACGCTGACCTGCGCCGGGTCGACACCGAGCTCTTCCACGGCAACCTGGCGAGCGACGGTATGAATCCCCTGCCCCATTTCCGTCCAGCAGTGACGGACCTCGACCGTCCCGTCGTCGGTGAAGCGGACCACGGCCCTAACGACCTCTTTAAAGCCGTTGCCGAGACCGGCGTTTTTCAGCCCGAGACCGAGCCCGACCGCCTTGCCCGCTGCGATTGCCTCGTCGTACTCGGGCTTGATGCGCTCGAGGCAGGCGCTGGCCCCGCGCGCGCCCTCATCCATCACCTGGCCGGGACCCCAGACGTCATGCGGCTTGATGACGTTTCGCGAGCGCATCTCCCAACCGCTGAGGCCGATCTTTTCGGCCAAGCGGTCCATCACGCCTTCCATCGCGAACTGGGCCTGGTTCGAGCCGAAGCCGCGAAACGCGCCGCAGACCGGGTTGTTCGTGCGCACGGCGAGCGCCTCGACGTCGATCGCCGGGAGCACGTACGGCCCCGAGG
>JBAVUF010000340.1:0-18580 GCA_049696635.1 Acidimicrobiales bacterium
GCTGCGAGGTGGGCGTGCTCGGGGCCGACCCCCGGATAGTCGAGCCCCGCCGAGATCGATCGCGCGTCCCCGATCTGACCGTCTTGGTCGGCGAGGATCGACGAGCGGGCGCCGTGGAGCACCCCCGGACGACCCTTGCCGATCGAAGCGGCCCCTTCGGCCTCGACCCCGATGAGGCGTACCGACTCGTCGGCGAGGAATCCATGGAAGATGCCGATCGCGTTCGATCCGCCGCCGACGCAGGCGATGACGGCGTCGGGCAGGCGCCCTTCGGCGGCGACGATCTGGGTGCGCGCCTCGATGCCGATCACCGACTGCAGCTCGGCGACGATCTCGGGATACGGCGCGGGACCAACGCACGAGCCGATCAGGTAGTGGGTCGTGTCGACATTCGTGATCCAGTCTCGGATCGCCTCGCTCACCGCCTCTTTCAACGTGCGCGTGCCGAAGGCGACCGGTCGCACGTCGGCGCCGAGCAGTCCCATCCGCTCGACGTTGGGCTGCTGACGGCGGATGTCCTCCTCACCCATGTAGACAACGCATTCGAGTCCGAACCGCGCGCAGACGGTCGCCACCGCGACGCCGTGCTGGCCGGCGCCGGTCTCGGCGACGATGCGGTGCTTGTCGAGAAGGCGTGCGAGCAACACCTGGCCGAGCGCGTTGTTCAACTTGTGCGCGCCGGTGTGGAGGAGGTCCTCCCGTTTCAGGTAGAGCCGCGCGCGTGAGTCGAAACGTTCCGCGAGCGTGAGCGGGGTCGGGCGGCCGGCGTAGTTCGTGAGGAGGTTCTCGAGCTCGGTGCGGAACTCGGGTTCATCGCGCACCTTCTGCCAGCCCGCTTCGAGCTCGTCGAGGGCGGGAATCAACGTCTCGGGCACGTAACGTCCACCGAACTCGCCGAAGTCGGCCCTCATGATCGGGCCGCGGCGACAAACGCCCGTAGGCGCTCGTGGTCCTTGATCCCAGGGGAGGACTCGAGTGCCGAGGACGCGTCGACGGCCCACGGTCGCACCGTCGCGATCGCCTCTTTCACGTTGTCGGCATCGAGACCGCCGGCGAGTATCACCCGGCCCTGCAGGCGCGCCGCCGCCTGCAGGTGGGCCGGATCCCTGCCGTTCCACGGCTGGTCGACGACGCGGGCGACGGGCTCGCCCTCGAAAAGCAGCGCTGCCTCGCGGCCACGCGGGGCACCATTTTCTTCTTGGTACAGCTGGACGAGATCGGCGCTCGTCGGCCGGGCTGCACCGACGAAGACGGCGACGGAAAGGACAGTCGGGGGGACGTCGAGCAGCCGCTCGGCGCGCCGCGGGCTCCCTTCGGCGAAGACGAACCCGACGAGGTCGGCGCCCGCTTGGACTGCCGCGTCGACGTCTTCTTGGCGGGTGAGCCCGCATACCTTGACGAGTGGGCGGAAGGCAAGGTCGCGCAGTCTTGTGGCCGGGTCGAACGCACGCATCAGCGCCGAGCCAATCAGCACCGCGTCGGCGCCGGCGAGCTCGGCGGCGGCGGCTTGCGCGCGCGTCTCGATGCCGCTCTCGGCGATCACGATCCGGTCCTTGGGAGCACGTCTGACGAGCGCGAGCTGGGCGCGCCGGTCGATGGCGAAGGTGACGAGGTCCCTCGCATTGATGCCGATCACCGGTGCCTCGATCGCAATCGCGCGTTCGAGCTCGCCGGCGTCATGCGCCTCGACGAGCGCGTCGAGACCGAGGGAGTCGGCATACGTGAGCAGATCGGCGGCCTGGCCGTCCTCGAGATCGCGCAGGATCAACAGAGCCGCGTCCGCGCCCGCGCCCCGAACTTCCGCGAGGTGAGCGCGCCTCGAAAAGAACCCCTTTGCGAGCAGTGGCGCGTCACTGGCGGCGCGGGCCGCCGCCAAGTCGGCAAGCGAGCCCCCGAAGCGGTCGTCGACGAGGATCGAGATCGCCGCCGCACCAGCATCGACGAACTGTTTCGCCAAGAGAGCAGGGTCGGCACCCGGACGCAGTTCGCCCGCCGACGGTGACTTGCGCTTCACCTCGGCGATGAACGAGAGCCCTTCACTCCCGAGGGCGTCGGCGAATCTCACGCCATCGCCTCGGTCTTCGAGAACGCGACGAGTTCGTTGAGTCGCTCGCACGCCGCCCCGCTGTCGATTGCCTGCCGCGCGAGTTCGAGGCCGTGCCGGAGGTCGCTCGACTCGTTGGCCGCCGCGATGGCGGCGGCGGCGTTGAAGAGGATCGTGTCGCGCCGCGGCCCCCGCTCGCCAGCGAAGACGCGACGAATCGCGCCGGCATTTTCGGCAGGGCTCCCACCGGCCAGGTGCGCGAGCGAACAGCGGGCGATGCCGAGGTCCTCGGGTCCGACCACGCGGTCGTGAACTGCGCCGTTCGCGACCTCGGCGACGAGATTCTCTCCGACCGGGGAGAACTCGTCGATTCCGCCCGCGCCGTGCACGACAAAGGCATGGCGCGACCCAAGTTGCGCGAGCACTTCGGCGATCGTGCGCACGAGATGGCGCGAGTAGACACCGATGACCTGGGCGCGGGCGCCAGCCGGGTTTGTCAGCGGGCCGAGCACGTTGAAGACGGTCCGCGTCTGAAGATCGCGGCGCACCGGGGCGGCGTGGCGCATCGCCGGGTGGTGTGAGGGCGCGAACAGGAAGCCGAAGCCGAGCTCGTCGATTGATTGCTCGACGAGGTGGGCGGGTTGGCCGATCTCGAATCCGAGCGCCTCGAGCACATCTGCCGATCCGCACGCCGAGGAGACGGAGCGATTTCCGTGCTTCGCGACACCCGCGCCCGCCGCGGCGGCGAGCAAGGCGGCGGCGGTCGAGATGTTGATCGTGCCTGCACCGTCGCCTCCCGTGCCAGCTGTGTCGACGAGATCGAGACGCTTCGGGCGCACCGGAACCGCCTGGTCTCGCATTGCGAGCGCGCAGCCGGCGATCTCTTCAGCAGTCTCACCCTTGGCGCGCAGCGCGATGAGAAAGGCGGCGATCTGGGACTCGTTGGCTTCACCGGCCATGATCGTTCGCATCGCCTCGTGCGCCTCGGCGCGGGAAAGGTCCTTTCGATCGAGCAGGTGCTCGATGATGACTCGCATCAGAGGTTTCCTTTGAGGAAGTTTTGGGCGAGCACCGATCCGTCCGGCGTCAGCACCGATTCGGGATGGAACTGCACGCCGACGATCGGCAGTGCGCGATGGCGCACCGCCATCACCTCGCCGTCATCAGAGTGCGCCGTCTCCTCGAGCGACTTCGGCAGTTCTGTCACGGCGAGGGAGTGGTAACGGCCGGCGACGAGCGGATCGGGCGCGCCTTCGAAAAGGCCGGTCCCGTTGTGGCGGATCGGGCGCGCCTTTCCGTGCACGAGCTCGCGGGCGTATCCGACCGCCCCGCCGAAAGCCTCGACGATCATCTGATGGCCGAGACAGACGCCGAGCGTCGGTGTGCGTGAACTCACGCGCCGGATGAGGTCCACGACATCGGGGCGATCCGACGGGCGGCCCGGGCCGGGCGAGATGACGAGGAAGTCGGGCGCGACCGCTTCGATGCCGCACGCGTCGATCTCGTCATTACGCACGACGAACACCGCCGTTCCGAGCGCGCCGAAAAGATGCGCGAGGTTGAAGGTGAACGAGTCGTAATTGTCGAGGAGCAGCATCATCTCGGTTCTGCCTCCTCGGCGAGCGCGATCGCGTCCTCGAGCGCCCGCAACTTGTTGAGGCATTCCTCGTGCTCGGCGGCAGGGTCGCTGTCGGCAACGATCCCGCCGCCTGCCTGCAGGTACGCGACTCCGTCTCGGATGATCGCGGTGCGGATCGCGATGCACATGTCGAGGGCTTGCTCTTCGGGGAAGACGTAGCCAACGGCACCGGCGTAGATCCCGCGGCGGTAACCCTCGAGCTCGGAGATGATCTGCATGGCGCGGATCTTCGGTGCTCCTGAAACGGTGCCGGCGGGGAAGCAGGCTCGCGCAAGCTCGAACGGAGTGCAGCCTTCCTCGAGCTCACCGACGACTTCGGAGACGAGGTGAGTGACGTGCGAATACCGCTCGGGCGCCATGAACCTGTCCACGTGCACAGTTCCGGGGACACAGACGCGCGATAGGTCGTTGCGGCCAAGGTCGACAAGCATCACGTGCTCGGCACGGTCCTTTTCAGAGGAGAGCAAGGTGGCGGCGGCGTCGATGCCGGACGCGATCGTGCCGGCGATCGGGTTCACCGCCGCCCGGGCGCCCTCGCATTTCACGATCGTCTCTGGCGAGCTCCCGACGAGAGCGAAATCGCCGAACTCGATGAGGAACAGGTATGGCGACGGATTGACTCGCCGGAGCGATCGATAGAGGTCGACCGGAGACGCAGATGTCGGACGTTCGGCGCGCTGGGAGACGACGACCTGGTAGACGTCACCTTCACGGATGTACTTCTTCGCCCGCTCGACGCGCGCGAGATGCTCGTCTCGTCCCGGATATCGCTTGAGCGGACCAGCGGCATCCCCCAGCGGTCGTCGTTCGGGGATCGACGAGGCGAATCGCTCGGCCACTGCAGATGGATCACCGCGCAACACGTCGGCGACGCCGCGTGCGTGATCGAAGCGGACGAGCACATCGGGAACGATGAACCTGCTCGACGGGGTCGCCGGTCCGTCAGCGGGCAGCGGGACGCTCGGTTCGAAGTCGGCGATCGCGTCATATCCGAGGAAGCCGAAAACGGGGTTGCCGAGGGCCGTTGCTCGGGTCCAGTCGACGAGGCGATTCCCGCAGCCAACGAATGAGTACCGGCCGAGCCGTCCGCGTTCGACCGATTCGAAGAGGAACGCGGCGCGCGCGTCGCCGAGGCGTAGGTACGCCCCGAGAGGAGTGATGAGATCAGTTGAGATTTCTGTTGTCATAAGGGCATAAAAAAACGGCCCCTTGCGGAGCCGGTCGAGCGGTCGAGAGGTGCGCGTCTAAGAAGACGGCGGGCTCCCGCGCCGCTCGACTCGCCAAGACCAGGTCGCACGCGTCGCGGTAGCCACGGCAACAGGTTACGCGGCGCGCCCTCGATGGGCAAGGGCGCGGGCGCGGACTCGCCGATGTCCTCTTCGGCCTCGCATTGTGTCCGAGACGGAAAGTGAAAACGGAGTCTCTGAACGTGGGACAGCGAACGTTCCGTCGAATCACGGACGAGGCGCGGCCCTCCGCACGGTCGGTAGCGTGCGAGTCATCACCGAGATCCATCACCTGACGGCGCTCGACCAAGCCGCGGCGATCCGGCGGCATGAGATTCGTCCGCTCGAGCTTGTCGAGCACTACCTCGCGCGGATCGAGGAGTTCAACACCGATCTCGGGGCGTTCGTCACGGTGACAGCGGATCGCGCAATCGACGCGGCGAAGGAAGCCGAACGCCACGTCGGGACCGACGCGGCCGGTTCACCGCTGTTCGGTGTACCAACGGCGATCAAGGACCTGAACCTCGTCGCCGGTGTGCCGACGCGTTTTGGAAGTCTGGTCGCGAATGACTTCGTCGCGCCGATCGATGACAATGTCGTTTCTCGCATACGCGACGCCGGTCTCGTCAGCCTCGGAAAGACGAACACCCCCGAGTTCGGTCTCACCTGTTACACAGAACCCGAGGTCGCGCCACCAGCTCGCACGCCGTTCGATCCCAGGCGGTCGGCCGGAGGTTCGAGCGGCGGCGCGGGCGCTGCCGTATCGGCCGGTCTCGCACCGGTTGCGCAAGGAAGCGACGGCGCCGGATCGATTCGCATCCCGGCGAGCGTGTGTGGCTTGGTTGGCTTGAAGCCCTCTCGAGGACGGGTGAGCGGAGGACCGGTCGTCGAAGACAGCTCGGGACTCGCCGTGAACGGTCCCCTCGCGCGCACTGTCGCCGACGCGGCAGCGTTGCTCGACGTCATGGCGGGGCGGATGCCCGGCGATCCGTACTGGGCACCGCCGCTTCCTGACGGAGCGACTTTCCTCGCAGCGACGAAGCGGCCCCCGGGACATTTGCGAATCGGCCTCACGAAGGATCCGGTGATCGCCGACGCGCGGCTCGATGCGGAATGCGATGACGCTTTCGCGGCGGCGGCGTCATTGTTCGAGGAGCTTGGTCACGAGGTGGGGGACTGCCCGCGACTGTTCCCGCGCGCGCTCGTTCCGGAATTCGAGTTGATCTGGGCGGTCGGAGCGGCCTCGATCCCCGTGCCGCCGGGAAAAGAGGAAGAACTTCGGCCGATCACACGCTGGCTTCGCGAACGCGGCAAATCAGCCGAGGCGGCGCGGTTCGTGACGGCGCTCGCAACCGTCCAAGCGGCGGCGAGGCAGGCGATTATCGCAACGTCGTCCTTCGACGTCGTTGCCACGCCGACCTTGGCGCAGAAGCCCGCATACGTCGGCGCAATCCGCGACGACGAAGATCCCGAGCACGACTTTGAGGCGCAGAAGCGCTTCACGCCCTTCACCGCGCCGGCGAATCTCACCGGCCAACCGGCGATCTCGCTGCCGCTTTATTGGACAGAAGAAGGATTGCCGATCGGGGTCCAGCTGATCGGTCGACCGGCGGGGGAATATGAGCTGCTCGCGCTGGCGGCGGAACTCGAACGCGCTCGGCCATGGGCCGGACACGTTCCCCCGATGTGGTGAACAGGGTGTCGCTACGGGGTCACGCCGTTGTACGTGGCGCCGAGGATGACCCAGACCTCGTTCGCTTGCAGCGCCGAATACTCGCGGTACTGGGGAACTCCGCTTACGTACGCGGCGACCGTTTCCGCGGCGGCGAAGGAGTTCGGTCCGTATTCGATCAGGTTGCGCGTGTGGTCGAAAGCGCCGGCGTTTCCAACGCCATTGATCGCGAAGCCAAATCGATGTAGCGCTCTCGCAACCTCGAGCGCGACGTTTGGAGTGCCGACGCCATTTAAAACCTCGACGAGTACGTCGGACGGCGGATCAGTGACAACCGACGAGGGCGGCGTCGCCGAGGTGGTGGTAGTCGATGTCGGCGGCGACGTCGTCGTCGTCGACACGGCTGGACGGGTAGTCGAGGTGGCGGGCTGGGTGCTCGTGACTGCGGGCAGCGTCGTCGTCACGTTCGACGACCCGTGAGAATGACCTGCGGCGTCCTTCGAAGGCCCACCGGACGACGCGGCGAGGTAACTCACGACCGCGATGAGCGCGGCAGCGAGTACGCCAGACGTCGCGATGACTCTTCCCCGCCGCACTTCGAGTCGGCGCCGCGGCGCTCGCGCCTTCAAGTGACGCGGTGCGGGTGGTGTCGGCCCCGTCGTTCCGAGGTCGCGCCGGGAATGCGCGCCCGTTATGACGGGGTTCGATCCCGACGGGCGCGGATCGACGCGGCGACTAGGCGACATAGAGCGTCACGGGCGATCCAGGCCGCACTTCCGTTCCGGGAGCGGGATTCGTGGTCGTCGCTTTCGTCGCGAACGGCGGGCCGATCTGTTCGTTTACGACGAGGCCGGCCCGGCGCAAGTCCATGACCGCGGTGTCGATCGGCAGATTCGCCACCGATGGCACTGCGACGAGCCGTGGGCCGCGCGAGACGAGCACCGAGACCTGGGTCCCGACCTTGACCCCTGTCGCCCCTTCGGACGGGCTCGTCGAGATCACCACTCCTGAGAGCACGGTGTTCGAGTACGCGAGGCGCTCGACCGGGACAAGTTTCAACGCGCTGAGCCGCTCGCTCGCGTCGGCGTAGGACGTCGCGGCGAACTGCGGGATCGTGCGGGGGCGCGGGCCGAGCGAGATCGACAGGTCGACCTTCGATCCGTATCGCACGGTGCCGGCGGACGGGGAGGCGTTCGCGACCTTTCCGAGTGGCACCGTCTCGTTGTACGCGCTCGAAACGACCGCGACGAGGTGGTCGTTCTTGATCGAGTTGACGGCGCTGGCTTTCGAGTCGCCGAGCAGTTGCGGGACTGCGACGGTGGCGGGTCCGCGGCTTACCACGACGTCGACCGCTGTACCCGAGCGTTCTCGGATGCCTGGACGCGGGGTTTGTTTCGTGATCGCGCCGATCGGCACGGCGGTGGAGAAGACCTGCGAGGCGACGTGCAGGCGCAATCCGTGAGCGGAGAGATCATGTCTGGCCGCGGCGAGCCGGTCGTGAACGAGGTTCGGGACGATGTGCGAGAAGACGACGTAACGGGCGATGGCGATGGTGCCAACGGCCGCGAGCGCGACGATGGCGACGACAACCGAGATGAGGCGTGCCAGTCGCCGACGGCGAACGTTGCGCTGCGGTCGACGCGGGGCATCCGTCTCGATCGCTGAGGCCGCGTGGCGCGCGTCGAGAATCGTCAGGTCCTCGAGATCGGTTCCGTCCTCGTGGACGCGGCTCGATGACGAGGTGACATCGTCGGCATCGAAGGCCCTCGCCTTCGATCGGGCGTCGACGACGAGCGGCTCGGGTGCGTCGAGTCCGCTCAATACTCCGGTCAGTCGCCACGCGAAGTCAGCGGCACTGATGCGCGCCGTACGGTCTGGTTGCGTTGCCGCCGCGACGACCGGCTCGAGCGGTCCGAGTTCCGGTGTGGGAGGAAGTTCGTTGCCCACGCGAGCGATGAGGACGGCGTGCAGGGAGTCACCCGCGAACGGCGAACATCCGGTCACTGCCTCGTACAAGACGAGGCCGAGGGAGTACACGTCCGAGCGATCGTCGAGGAATTGACCGAGCGCCTGCTCGGGTGAGGCGTAGCGCGCGGTGCCGAGCACGAGACCATTCGGCTCGGTCCAGGACGCTTCCGAGAGTGCCTTCGCGAGTCCGAAGTCGGCTATGTGCGCGTTCGCCGTCTCGTCGAACAACAGATTGGCGGGTTTGACGTCGCGGTGGACGACGCCGCGGTCGTGCGCGAACGCGAGGGCCTGGGCGATCGAAACACCGATCGAGGTGGCCTGCGCGATGGAGATCGTGCCGTTGCGCGCCAGGAGCTCCCGCAGGCTGCCCCCCGCCAGGTACTCGAGGACGACGTAGAAGCCTTCGTCCTCGCTACCCCAGTCATAAACGTGGACGATGTTCGGGTGATTGAGGGACGCGGCGGCGCGGGCTTCGAGCCGGAAACGGCGTACGAAGGTCTCGTCGTTCGAGAGCGCCGGGTGGAGGAACTTGACGGCCACCGGGCGGTGGAGACGGATGTCGTCGGCGAGATAGACGCGCGCCGAGGAGCCGACCCCGAGCTCAGATTCGAGGCGGTATCGGCCCTGAAGGAGGAGTCCTGTGCGCAGGTCGGCGATAGCGCGCATCACAGATCCCCCTGATAGTAGCGGTTGCTGTTGCAGGTGGTGGCAAAGTGCAATGTGATGGCAATGTTAGGTCGCTCAGGCCGACCGCCGATGCCAGCGTGTGGTTCGACGAGCTGAGCTCGAGGACCCCAGTTTGGGCGCCCAAAGTGTCGGCGCCGCCGCGGCGACGCGGCACGGCCCGAACAACCTTCGAATTACTGCGAGTCTGCCGCCCTTTGGAGCCGTCCGGGCCACCAGTTCCATCGTCCGAGCAGCGCGACGACCGAGGGCACGAGCAGCGTCCGAACAAGGAAGGTGTCCATCAAGATGCCGATCGCGAGACCGAATCCGATGTCGCGGATCTGGGAGCCTCCTGGCGCGGAGCCGGCGACGATCCCAAGCACCGCGAACGATCCCGCAAGGACGATGCCGGCGGCGGTGACCGTCGGACCTGACATTCCGACCGCCCGGATAACCGCCTCACGCAACTGCAGACTGCGCGCCTCCTCGCGAATGCGCGTCATGACGAGGATGTTGTAATCCTCTCCGAGCGCGAGGAGGAATATGAACATCAAGAAGGGCAAGATGAACGTGAGACCTCCCGACCTTCCCAGCTCGATGAAGACGAGCGTCGCAAGGCCGAGCGCCGCGAGATAAGAGACTGCGACGCTGACGATCAAATAGAGCGGTGCGACTGCGCTCCGAAGGACGAGGGCGAGCAGGATCGCGATGGCGATGATGGCTATCGGTATTACCCGGAAAAGGTCATGGTTCGAGGTGCTCGACACGTCGTAGAGCGCGGCCGCCTCACCCGCGACTCCGCTTTCGATCGCGCCGGAGCGGCGCGCGGCCACGGCGACGAGGGATCGAATCCGCGGAGTCGCGTTGAGTGCTGCCGTCGTCTGCTGCCCGCCGACTTGGAGCGTCGCCTCGAACTGGATCGTCCGCCCGTTCTTCGACACAAAAAGCTGTGACGCGCGGTACGCGTCGTACATCGCCTTGCTTACGCCAGCCGAAGGGTCGGCGACCGCCGGCAACGACGAAGGCGCCCCGAGCTCTGAGTGGAGACGCTCGTACTCGCTCGCGGTAAGCACTGTCCCGTTCGGATTGAAGGGCCCCTCGAACTGGGAGAACGCGCCCGAGGAACGCAGCAGCGAAGACGCGGTCGTGACGGCCTGGGGAGTGTTCCAGATCGGCTTCCGATAGCGGAAGACGAGGTTCGCCGGATTCGTGCTGGCCTGCGGGAAATGACGGGTGACCAGGGCGTTGCCCTTTGCGGCGTTCGAACCGGTGGGCGCGTTGAGCGCGCCTCCGAATCCGCCGGAGTGGTATCCAACGAGTGCCGCCGCCAGCGCGCCGAAGATGACGATGCCGCTTGCAAGCGTGATCGCCGGGCGCTGAACGAGCCGGGACGCGACCCTTCCCCAAGCGCCGACCCGATCCGAGCCGACGTCGAGGCGCGACGGCCAGAACGCCGCCTTGCCGAAGATCGCGAGGAGAGCCGGGAGAAGCGTCAGGCCGGCGAGGAGCATCACGGCGATGCCGAGCGCGAGCGGGATCCCGAGGTCGTGGTAGATCCCAAAGCTCGCGAACAGCAGGCTCAACAGTGCGAAGATGACCGTCCCCGCCGAGGCGCTGATCGACTCGCCGACTCGAATGAGCGCGTACCGGACGGCATCGTGCGCGCCGAGCCCCCGGCGAATTTCCTCTCTGACGCGGAACACGAGGAAGAGGCCGTAGTCCGTACCTGCCCCGATCAACAGCACGATGAGCAGCAACTGGGTGATCTCAGAGATCTTCAATCCGCGCGCGCCGAGGCCACCGATGAACCTGTCGGAAACCAACAGCGCGAACGCCGGCGGCAGCAACGTGATGATCGGAGCGAGCACGGAGCGGAAGACGAGGATCAGCAAGACGATGATGAAGAGAAAGGTGAACGATTGGGTGCGACTGCCGGTCTTGTTTGAGCTCGCCTGATTGGCGACATTGGTAGCGATCGATCCCGCGACGTTGAGGTCGAGCCCCGATGGCGCGCGTGCCTTGTGGAACGTCGAGATCACGTCGGAAAGGATCGTCTTCTGGCGGGTGATATCGGCCTGATTCACGTGGACGTTGGCGACGAGTTCCGCCGCGTCTCCGTCACTCGAAATCCCTCCGGCGCGCACCGACTCAACCCGTGGAACGCGGCGCAGCAGTGCCGCCTCTCGGGCGATTGCCGCCTGATCAGCCGAGTCCAGCGTGCCCTTCGAGCTCGCGGCGACAACGGTGACGTCGCTCGTCGTGTTCGGATTCCCGAAGATCGGAGCGGCGAGGTTCGCCGCTTGCGAGCTCGGAGCGGTCGACGGGAGGAACTGGCTGTTGTCGTTGTTGACCTCGCTCCCTAGCGAGGGTAGGGCGCGGGTCGCGATGACGATGAGAACGATCCATGCGAGGACGACGAAATAGCGGAATCGGACGACAAAGCGTCCGAGCGCGTCGAAGAATCGATCCAAAACAGGGCTTCCTGGGCGGAGGTCGGATGGGAGCTGAGCACTCCGACACTACAGCGCCACGCCGCACGGATTCGCCCGCGATCGGGCCTTCAGTGCACCACGGTCACGAGCGTTCCGTACGCGAGGAACGGCCACGCGATCGCGGCGGAGGCGAGGGGGAGTTCGACGCATCCGAGGCTCTGCGGGATTCCGTAGTCCGCACGGTTCATGTAGTGCACCGCATCGTTGTCATGGAAATACGCGATGAACTGCACCGGATCGGCGTACTTCGCGCCATCTGGATTCGTGCCCCGCATCACCTGCCTGCGAAGACGCGTGAAGACGGGGAAGTTTCCATCCGGCGTCGGTGAGCCGGCGATGCCGGTGTTCATGCCGCTGTGGAGAACCACTCGTCCGTCGTGCCACACGGTGAAGGTTTCCGGCGTCTTTTTGTTGGCGAGCGCGTAGTTGTAACCGCCGCCGTTGTCGGTGTTCGATGCCAGCGCCTCGAGGAGGTCCTTCCACAGTGCAGCTCCGATGCTTCCGCTCGGGTCGAGTCCATGGTCCGCTTGGAACGACATCACGAGCCCTTTGGTGAAAACGTTGTACGACGACTCTTTCCACAGCCGGCGGAGTTCTCCCGGCCACCCGTGATCGATCCACGTGAACGTGCCTTGGGGCGGGGAAAAAAGCGCCGCGAGTTGAGCCGACGTATCACCCGGCGCGATCGCGACACCCGTTGGTGTCCACGAGAGCGGCGAGTAGTCGAGCAGAGACAAGAGCTGTTGGAGTCGGAGCAGCGAGCCGTTCGTGACACGGAATTGTTCGTCGACGCTGCCCGCAAGCTCGGCGCCATCGGTCGCGCGAACGCCGGAGCTCCCTCCTGGAATCGTGAGCGTGACTTCGCTCGACGGAATGAACGCTCCGGACGGGGTGAACGTGAGCACGTCCCCCGAGGTGTGCCATGAGCCCGGTGTCGGAGGAGTGAACGTCGGTTGTGGAGCGTCCGGTGAGATTGGCGACGAGAACGTGACGCTCACGTCGGCTGTGCCGCTGACATTGCTCGCGTTCGCCGATGGTGAGACCGCGACGACAGAGAGCGCAGGCCGCGTCGCCGACGGTCCCTTCCCGGTCTTGTTCGTGCGAGCGGCGTTGGCGCGCGGAGGGGCCGAGTGGCCGGGGGATGTCGAGATCAGCGCACCCGCGCCTCCTCCAGCGACCAGCGCGAGGACCACCGCCGTGATCCACCAGAACGGACGAATTCGCCGGCGCGCTTGATACACGGTCATTGCCAACCTCCGCGCATCGGATCCATTTCACCAGCTCTGACCGCGAAAGTGACGGCGCGTCGGGAATAGCCCTCGATGCCGGGCTGAAATGCACCCGACGATCCCTTCGATCGCGCAACGTCAAACCTCGCAATGAAGGCCAACCGGTGTGACCTCGTCCATCGCTGCATGTGCCGTACGAGTCGTTCTCAACGACGAAGCCGCTTGATGACGAGATGGGGTGCCGTCGCTGTGAACGTCTGGCTTTTTGACGCAAGCGGCTGAAGACCCCGTGGACCGTTTCCTTTGGGAGGCAAAATTGGTTGTACGGACCTCGCCCCGGCCGGTGTCGCATCGGTGGGATTGGTGTTTGACCCGGGTCCGCCCACACGTCAGTTCGGTGCGCTCGAAGCTCGGTACACGCGATCGCGTCCTACTCGTCGTCATTGCGTACGAATCCGGACTCGTGTCGGCCAGCTGATGGCGTTTCGCCGGTAGGCGTCGTTCGCAAGGATGACCCGAATTCGAGTCTCGAGGACGACGAAAGTCCGGCTCGCTTCGATCAAGATGTTGCGATGCTCGTCGATCAGAACGTCCCACAGCCTGCGGGGCGGGCACCGTCGTGGAGCGCGCCGTGACGGGTTTCCGAGGAAACCTCGGACTCGGGGTGATGGCCGTCGGCCACTTTCACCTGGGCGGCGCTCCGATCCTTCTCGTTCTCATCGTCGTCGCGGCGCTGATTTTTGCTTTTACGCGACGTTCCGGGCGTCGGCGAACGCCCGACGAGCATGGATCCCAACGCACGCAACTGGAGGGTCGCGAGCCGTCGCCGGAGGGAGAAGCGACGGAAGTGAAAGAACAGCAATCGACGACCGTACCTGTGAGTCACCCCTCTGCCACGACCGATGCGACGATGTCGCTTCCCGGAGCGTCCGTTGCATCGCTTCTCCCTCAAGATGGTTCCGAGGACGCCACGCTCGACGGTGAGTCACGAAGGCGTCGAGCCTCGGTGACGACGCTCGGGGACAACGGGACCTGGGCTGTCGAGACGCACGGGTTGACGAAGAAGTTCGGCGACACGATCGCAGTCGACGAGGTCGAACTGCTCGTCCCGCGTGGGTCGGCCTTTGGGTACCTCGGACCCAATGGCGCCGGCAAGACGACCCTCATTCGCACACTGCTCGGCCTCACGAGGGCCGACGTCGGCACGATGTCGCTTCTCGGATACCCGGTGCCGCGCGAAAGGCGTGAAGCACTCGCCCGGGTCGGTGCGATCGTCGACTCACCGGGATTCCACGCCCACCTCACCGGAAAAGAGAATCTCGCCGAACTCGCCGCGGCGCGGGGAAACGGCGCGGAAAAGCGGATCGGCCCGGCCCTCGCCCGTGTCGGGCTTTCCGACCGGGCCGACCAGGAGGTCGGGTCGTATTCGATGGGTATGCGCCAGCGGCTCGGTGTCGCTGGGTGTCTGTTAGGGGACCCGCAACTCCTGATCCTCGACGAGCCAATGAACGGACTGGATCCCGCCGGGATGCAGGAGATGCGGTCGATGATCCGCGGCCTCGTCGACGAGGGACGCACCGTGATGTTGTCGTCCCACCTGCTCGACGAGGTCGAGCGGACATGCGACGCCGTGGCGATCGTCGATCGCGGCCGCGTGATTCGCCAGGGTCCGATCGACTCGCTCATTCGTGGCGCTGGCACGACCGAGGTTCGCATCGACGCGTCCAACCCGCACGGAGCGGTGCAGGTCATCGGGCGATCGACTCTCGCGGCACGCACCGCTCTCGACGGCTCGCAGGTCGTCGTGACGCTTCCGAACGGGGCATCGAAGGAGTCGGTCGCCGAGCTCAATCGCCTGCTCGTGCAAGCGGGCATCTCGGTCTACGGACTGCGGGAAGTCCGCGCCTCCCTCGAAGACTGGTTCTTGTCGGTGACGAGCCGACTTGGAGGATCCGAATGAGTGGCCCTACGACGACCGTGACCCCGACGGCACCCCGCGACGATGCGCCCGCGCCGAGCCCCCGGGAGCGAAGCCGGACCTCGGAACGGCTCATGGCGTGGGTTCCGACGTGGGCGATGATCTCGACGAAGCGACGCGATCTGCGCCGACGCCGCGGGCTGATGATCGCCGTGGTCGTGTTGTCGCTTGCGCTCCCGGTGCTCGTTCTCGGGCTCCGGCTGTTGTTCCACGCCTTCGATCCGAAGACCTACGGACCCGCAGGCAGCCCCGGCATCTTTGAGGGGCTGACGGACCCGATGGCGGAGTTCGGGTTCATCATCGCCGCCGCGGTTGGCGCCACTCTTGGGGCGACCGATCTCGGCGAAGGGGTCTTTCGCCAGCTCGTCATCACGGGTCGATCGCGCATTGCGCTCTACCTCTCGCGAATTCCCGCTGGCCTGTCGATTCTGCTTCCGCTCGTCGCGCTCGGGTTCACGATGAACTGCCTCGTCGTGAGCTTTGCGGGCTCTGCCCAGCCGAAGGCGGTCAACGTCGCCGGCGCCTCGATACCGTTGGGCCTGAACGAGCGACAGCTCGACAGGTGGCTCCACGATCACCCGGGTCAGGCCTCAGAAGCGTTCGGCAATGGCAACGGGGCGCCGACAAAGTTCCCGGCCATCGGTTCCAACGTGGAGCACAACATTGGTAGCGAGTACTCGGACTACACCAGCCAGGAAACCGCGCAGTTGAATCCGGCGATCAATCAAATGGTGAAGATCGGACTGTGGTTGGAGCTCGAGGTCGGTGTGGGTTTCATCTTCGGACTCGGGCTCGGGTCCCTCACTGGGCAACGTACCGTTTCCGTGATCATGATCATCGCCCTGCAGATCATCGTGACCCCGATCCTCGCGGCGCACGTGATCCCGTACTTCATCAACGGCCAGCGACTGATTGTCGGCATCCCATTGACCCAGTTGCGACCGGCTGGTCTTGCCGCCGGCGTCGCCAACGGAGGGGGTCCCCGAAAGATCATCTTCGGAGGGCGCGGCGCTCTCGGTATCCCGCCCATGCCGACGTGGGCGATGGTCGCTGTCATCGTCGGCTGGATCGTCGGTTGGACAGGCATCGGAGCGTGGAGGATGCAGACGCGCGACGCCTGACGCGCCGCTCAGTGACGTTCGAGCGCTCGGGGCAAGATGAGCCGCTCGAGCGTCGTCTGCTCGGGACCGATGTTTTTCCATTCGCTGCCGATCCGAAGCACTGCCAGCGCCGCGGTCGGGAAGCGCTCGCCCACTTGCCGAGCAGCGTCACCGCCTTCGTTCTCGGTGAGCGCGACGACGAGTTCTTGCAGCCCCGGGTTGTGTCCGATGAGCAGCACCGCGCTGATACTGCGAGGGGTGTTGCGCAAGGTGTTGAGCAGGGTTGCCGCACCAGCGCCGTAAAGGTCGTCGAGGAACGTGGTCGAGAGCGCGCGCCCAAGGCGCGAGGTGACGATCTCGCAGGTTTGTGTGGCACGCACGGCGCTCGAGCACAACACGATCTCTGGACGAGGGCGAATCCCATCCAATACGCGGGCGATCTTTCCTGCCGCCTTTATCCCACGCAGCGCGAGCGGCCGGTTGAAATCTTCCAGTACCGGATCACTCCAACTCGATTTCGCATGGCGCAACATGTAGAGGGTCTTCATTGTTGAAGTGATACTCCGGCGAGAAAGCGGGCGAGCCGGCTGTTTTTTCGAAACAGTGCCTGAACTGGGCGGGAGACGCGACACGAGCCGATCATCGAGATCGGCTCGTGTCTATTTTTTCGACCCCGAGAAAGCTCCGAACCCTCTCGGGATCGTCGGCGTCGATGCGCCGCCTGAAGGGGTGTCCTCGGCGTTAGCCGCAATCCTCGGTATGAACGGGGTCTGTCTCGGCGAGCCGCGTCGCGCTCGCACCTGTTTGCCGTCCGGCGGTCTCGCGCCTCAGACACAAGCGCCCGAGCGTTAGCTCGGGCGTTCCCTGTCCGGCGGACTCATCTCCTCTGAAGAGTCACTCGTTCGCACGCTGACTCCTTCTTTTGTTACTGGCACGGTTGTACGTGCCGCTTCATGGTATCGCCGCGGTGAGGAATTGTCTCGGTGAAATTTGCGGTCTTCGCGACGCTGCACGCTGGCGTCGCGGTTTGATGGCGCGTCGCCCGGCTCGTCTACGAGGGGTCGCGAGGAGAGATTGCGGTTTCGTTTCGAGTCACGGCAGGGCTGGTTGTTCACGGCGGAAGGCGGGCTCGTCATCGCCTCGGACCGACGCGATTGGTCTGACATGCTTTTTACATGGACCGCGACTCAATTTCGATCCGCCGACTCGAAGCGCATGACGAAGAGCACTGGCGCGTCCTTTGGGACGCGTACCTCGACTTCTATCGCGAGGTCCTCGCCGAGGAGGTTACGGCGACGACTTTTAAGCGGCTCTGCGACGGGAGCGGCGACCTGCTCGGACTTGTCGCCGCCGATGAGAACGACGAAGCGATCGGCATCGCGCACCTGGTCTTCCACCCGTCGACGTGGTCGTTGACGACGTACTGCTACTTGGAGGATCTATTCGTGGCGCCCAAAGGCCGGGGCCTCGATGTCGGTCGACGGTTGATCGAAGCCGTGTACGAAGAGGCCGACCGCCGTGGCTCCACGAACGTCTATTGGCACACCCAGGAGTACAACGGAGCGGCGCGATCGCTCTACGACACGGTCGCCCACCGCACCTTCATCGTCTACGAGCGATGATCACGCCCATCGCGTGCCGGATCCTTCGTCATGACTGGAGGACGTGCTCGACGTAGGCGGCGCGCCGCGAAGGGCGGCCGCTCCTTTCTTCGACGCGGTCACCCGCTCGCATCGAGGCGATGCCCAAGTTGACGCCGATGTAGCGGAGCGGCTCCGGCTCCCAAGGGCGCGATCGGTGGTTGACCCAGGGAAAACGCGTGAGTTCGCTCTCGCGACCGCAGATGAGGTCCGCGAGCGTCCGGCCAGCGAGATTCGTCGCGGCGACCCCGTAACCGACGTAGCCGCCGGCCGAGGCGAGACCCGACTTCGGATCGAAGTTCACCGAGGGGTACCAGTCGCGCGGTACGCCGATCGGTCCGCCCCAGCGGTGGGTGATGGCGACGTCACGCAGCTGGGGGAACAGCTCAACGATCGAACGACGCAGGGCCGCGTGCACCTTGTCGTCTCCGTCGAACTCGGGAGCGATGCGTGACCCGTAGTGGTACGGCGCGCCTCGGCCGCCGAACGCGAGGCAACCGTCTTTTGTCCGCTGGCCGTAGATGAAAAGGTGACGGTAGTCGCTGAAGGTCTCGCGTCGTGTGAGCCCGATTTCGTCCCACGAGGACGCTGCGATCGGTTCGGTCGCGACCATGAGCGAGTAGATGGGCATCATCGACCGAGCGGCACCTTTGAGCGTCGACGTGTATCCCTCGGTGGCGCGCACGACCCACTTCGCCTTCACGGTGCGGGGTCCGCAGCGCAATACGTGCGGTGCGAGCTTGTCTACCGTCGTCTGCTCGAAAATCCTCGCCCCGGACCGTTCGACGGCGGCGGCGAGCCCTCGCGCGAGGCGCGCTGGGTGCAACGACGCGCAATGCGGCGTATACGTCGCGCCGAGGACGTTCGTCGCGTCGAGGATCGCGCGGGCATCTTTTTCGCCCAAAAGCGCCAGGTCCCCTTCGCCG
>JBAVUF010000341.1:0-56499 GCA_049696635.1 Acidimicrobiales bacterium
CCGCAGATGCGCCGTCGGTCGTGCGGGTTGGCGGGCGTCCCCTCGTACGAGTTGATCCCAGTCGTCCCGAAGGCGATCTCGTGCAGAGCCGTCTTGCCGACGATCGACGCGCCGGCGCGACGCAGGATCGCCACCACTTGAGCATCCGCATCGGCGGGCGGCGCTTGGTCGAACGCCGCGCAACCTGCCTTCGTCGGAACTCCGGCGACGTCGATGAGGTCTTTGACGGCGACCGGAACGCCGGCGAGAAACCCGCCGTCGCCGGTGAACTTCGGATCGAGGAACTGGGTGTACGCACCGCCTTCGGCGACTGGACGTCGCAGCTCCAACGCGCGCCGGAGCGCCTCTTTCGGGTCGCGCCGCGCGTTGGTAAGCGAGATCAACCGAGCAGACGCTGTTCGAGTGCTTCGAGCCGCGCGCCGATCTGCGCGACGCGGTCCGAGCTCATCTCGACTCCGAACGACTGGGCGGCCGCGCCGACCCTCTCGGCTCCGGAAGCCTCATCGGGTTGGGGAGTCGCGTCGGGAGGCGCGAGAAACGATCGGACGTCGATCCGGTACTGGAGCGCGAGGGCTGCGCCGGTGTGTCGATCGGACAGCTCGGCGCGAAAGGCGTTTCCGACACGCAAGCCGCCGATCGCGGGAACCGTTCCGCACAGCACGACGAACGATTGCGCTCGCGACCTCCACGGAATCGCGTCGAGGATATCGCCAGGCGACAAGAGCGCTTCCGTCGACCCGTCCTGGTACAAGTCGCCGTCGCCGATCCAGCTCCGCAGCCGCAGGTTGTCCCAATGATCGACAACGTCGCTGAGCTCCCACGCACTCTCCGCCAGCACTTTGTGACACATCGCTTTCGATAGCGCGACGTCAATCCGCTCGGCGGCGCGATCGGTGTGGTCCGAGGCGACGGTGACGTAGACCTCGCCTCCCGCGACGAGGAGGGCGACTTCCGCCTCGCCCGAGGTCTCTTCCGACGCGGTGACGAGACTGTCGCTTTGGACCAATAGCGCGGGCGAGAGCGGGTAGAAGGTCGGCACGGCCGCTGGAGGCTCGATGCCGTGCTCGGCAAGCTCGCGGATGTGGGCGAGGACCTCTGCCTGGTCGCGCCCGGTGTACCCGGCGACGATAAGCACTTCCGGCTCCAAAAAGACGTCGGTGCCCGACGGTTCGAGTTTGAAGCGCAGGCGCGCCGTTGCCGCGGACCCGCTCATGACGAGATCTGAAAGCGTCGCAGGGCGACGCGTTCACCCAGCGGGTGGTGTCCGGTCGCCCTGCAACGTCGCCCCCCACATCGCGCCGCGCGGAGCACATGGGCACCCCGGAGCGCGCGCATGAACGGTAGTATACTACATGGCACGCCTCTTCAGCCAAGAGATTCGACCGATCTGTCAGCGCGATAGAACCAGCGTCCGAGGCGCGAAGCGACCAGACGCGCCGGCGGGTTCCAAAGGTCCGAAGCGAGGTTGACCGTCGAAATGTCCAGCTACAAGACCGTCAAGATCGAGCGTGAAAACGGCATCTCCTTCGTCGTGCTGAATCGCCCGGAAAAAAAGAACGCGATGAACCCGACGATGCACTACGAGATGCTCGAGGTGTGGGACGAGCTCGAATTCGACGAGGAAACCCGAGTCGTCGTGCTCACCGGCGAAGGCGAAAGCTGGTGCGCGGGGCAGGATCTGAAAGAGTCGTTCCTCGAAACCGCCAACAACCCGTTGGAGCTGCGGCGCTCTACTTGGGCCGCGTCCGAGTGGAGATGGCGCCGGCTCCATTACTTCCCGAAGCCGACGATCGCGATGGTGAACGGCTACTGCTTCGGCGGCGGCTTCACCCAGCTCGTCGCCTGCGATTTCGCCATCGCCGCGGAGGAGGCGACCTTCGGGCTCAGCGAGGTGAACTGGGGCTCGTTCCCGGCCGGTCTCGTCAGCCGCGTCCTCGCCGAAGTGCTGGGGATGCGCGACGCGCTCTACTACATCATGACGGGAGAGACCTTCGACGGTCGCACGGCCGAGAAGATCCGCCTCGTCAACGAGGCGGTGCCGCTTTCGGATCTCCGAAAGGCAACCGTGACCCTCGCCGAAAAGCTGATGCGACTCAACCCGCACACGCTGCGCGCCTGCAAAGAGGTGTACAAGCACGTGAAGGACATGGACTACGAGGACGCCGAGGATTACATGTGGGCGAAGCTCGACATGTTGTCGGTTCTCGATCCGGGCGGCCGCCAGCGTGGGATCAGACAATTCGTCGAGGACAAGAGTTACCGACCGGGATTCGAGTCGTACAAGCACGATGAATAGCGAGCAGTCGACGTCGCTGCTCGAGGGTTACACCGCGCTCGACCTGTCGGGGAATGAGGGGCAGTTCACCGGACGCCTCCTTTCCGACCTCGGGATGCGCGTCATCAAGGTCGAGCCGCCAAGTGGGGATGTCGTCCGCAGCATCGGGCCGTTCAAGGATGATCTCGTCGACCGCGAGGCAAGCCTTCGCTTCGCATTTTTGAACGGCGGCAAAGAGAGCATCACGCTCAACTTGGAGGATGTCGACGGCCGGGCGATGCTTCTCGATCTCGCCGCCCACGTCGACGTGTTAATCGAGAGCTTCACCCCCGGATACCTCGACGATCTCGGCGTCGGTTTTCGCCGCCTACACGAACGTAACCGTCAGCTCGTCGTCGTCTCCATCACTCCGTTCGGACAGAACGGCCCGCACGCGAACTATCTGGCGACCGACATCGTCGGTGTGGCGATGGGCGGGATCATGTTCATCTCCGGAGATCCGAGCCTTCCGCCGGTCCGTCCCCCCGAGACGCAGTCGTTCTATTACGCCTCGATCTACGCGGCCTACGCGGTGTTGCTGGCGCTCTTCACGCGTGGCGAGGACGGCGACGGGCAATACATCGATGTCTCGATCCAAGAGAGCGTCGCCTCACAAGAACACATGATCCGCGAAGCGGCATTCGACGGCGTTCAGATCACACGCAACGGCAGCCAGCACAAGCACACGTCGCCGGCGAACATCTTTCCGTGCACCGACGGCTACGTCTATCTGTTCATCCTCGGCGCGCGTGACTGGGAGCGTCTGCTCGAGCTGTGGACCGATCATCCGATCGAGCTAGACGCCCCGGAGCTGAAGGCACCGGGACGTCGCCGCGCCAAAGCGGCAATGATCAACCCGCTCGTCGAACAGTTCACCTCGCGTTATTCCAAGCGTGAGCTGATGGGCTATCTGCAAGGAAACGGGATCCCGTGCCTGCCGGTCAATTCGCCGCGCGACTTCCTCGAAGAAGAGCAGGTCCGCGTCCGGGAGTTCTTCGGCGACGTGGAAAGCGCCTCCATCGGCCGATACCAGGCGCCACGGTTCCCAGCACTTTTCGACGGGCAGCGTCCGCCCGTCGCCGGCCCTCCACCGCGGCTCGGAGCCGACGGCGCGGCAATCTACCACGAATGGCTCGGCCTCGACGCCGAGGAGCTCGAGCTGCTCGCGGCGAGAGGCGCCGTCTAGAAATGGCGAGCTTCCTCTCCGGCATCCGCGTCGTCAGCCTGTCGACGGGCATCGCCGGCCCGAACGCGGCGCGCGGACTCGCCGTATTCGGTGCCGAGGTGTTCAAAGTCGAGTCGCGTGCCGGTGGGCTCGACGCGTTCCGCTCCTACGGCGACAACCCCGAAGCATCCCCGCGCTTCATCGAGGTGAACCTAAACACCCGATCGCTGACGCTCAACCTGAAGAACCCACAAGGGATCACGCTCTTCAAGGAGCTCGTCGCGAAGTCCGACGTCGTGATGGACAACTTCAGACCGCAGGTGCTCCCCCGCCTCGGTCTCGGACCCGACGACCTCCTCGCGATCAATCCGCGGGTGATCGTCGTGCGCATGCCCGGACTCGGCTCGCAAGGGCCGCTCAGCGCGTACGGCACGTGGGGTCCGACGCTCACCGCGTACTCCGGGCTCACCTATCTCTGGAATCATCCGGGCCAGGAGCGCCCGATCGGCTCACAAGGTGTCTACCCGGACTACCTCACAGGAGCAGTCGTGCCGGCGATCGTCGTTGCCGCCTTGTTGCGCCGCCGCCGCACCGGCAAGGGGGTGGCGATCGACGTCGCCCAGATGGACCTCGCCGCCTACACGCTCGGGACGACCTTCCTCGACGCCAACGTCAACGGTCGCGACCCACAGCCGATCGGCAACACCTCACCGCACATGGAGCCGCACAACAGCTTCCCGTGCCTCGGAGACGATCGTTGGTGCGTGATCGCCGTCGAAAACGACGCGCAATGGGCGGCGCTCTGCGCGGTGATCGGCGAAGAGGGGCTCGCCTCGGACGAACGATTCGCGACGCTGAGGGCGCGAAAGGCAAATCGCGACCAGCTCTTCGAGATCATCGCGAGTTGGACTCGAAACCACGAGGCCGCTTCGGTGATGGAACAGATGCAGCACGCCGGCGTCCCGGCCGGTGTCGTGCAGGGAGGCAGTGACCTCGCCGTGGACGAGCAGCTCGAGGCGCGCGGCTTCATCGAGATCGCCGATCACCCGATCCTCGGAAAGATGCCGATGGCTGGGCTGCCGATGCACTTCAGCGCCGGCCGCCACGAGGCGTTGAAAAGTCCTCCCCCGCTCGGGTCGGACAACGAATACGCGATCACCGAGATCCTCGGCCACAGCGCGGAGGACCTGAAGCGCTGGGAAGAAGAAGAGGTCGTCTACTAGCGGTGACCGCTCCGGTTCGTCGGGCGCCAACCCCGCTGCCAGCTAGTATTCTAGTATACTTGTATGCTACGGTTCGCGGACATGACGGCCTCCGTCGTCGCGTCCCCGTCGCGACGGCTTGCCCCAGCGCGTGAGTTGTCTCAGGCTTCTGCCGTGAGCGACGCATTCCTCGGCCCGGTCCTGCAGGTTCGCAACCTCTGCATCCGCTACACCGGCCACGACAACGGCCGGCCCTTCGAGGCCGTAAAGAACGTTTCCTTCGACGTCGGCCGTCATCAACTCGTCGCCGTCGTCGGTCCGAGCGGCTGTGGTAAGTCGACGCTCCTCGCCGCGATCGCCGGCCTGATCCCCTACCACCGCGGCGAGATCCTCTGTGAGAACGCGCGGGTGACGAAGCCGGGCAAGGACCGAGCCGTCGTGTTCCAGCACGCTGCGCTGTTGCCGTGGCTCACGGTGCGCAAGAACGTCGCCTTCGGGATCCGCCAACGCGGTGCCGACAAGGCGACCGCGCTGCGCCGCGCCGACGAGATGCTCGAGCTCGTGCGCCTGACGCAGTTCGCGAACAACTACCCGTATCAGCTCTCCGGCGGCATGCAGCAACGGGTCAACCTGGCCCGCGCCCTCGCGACCGACCCGGAGATCATGCTGTTGGACGAGCCGTTCGCCGCGTTGGACGCGCAGCACCGCGAGCTCTTGCAGAACGAGTTGATGCGGATCTGGGACTCGACCGACAAGGCGGGCATCTTCATCACCCACCAGATCGAAGAAGCGATCTTCGTCGCCGACGTCGTCGTCGTGTTATCGAGCGGACCCGGGTCGGTCGTCAAAGAGGTCCTCGAGATCGACCTGCCACGTCCGCGCGACCGGAGCGTGACCGAGGGGGAGAAATTCGGCGCCTTCGCACGAAAGATCCGCAGTGTGCTCGAACAAAGCTGGTCGGACCAGTTCGAAGTCGACAAGTGAAAGACAAAGGGGGGCATCGAATGCAAGGTTCGAACGAATGGAGCACGAAGCATATAAGGCTTTTCAAACCCGTCGTAATCGTGGCGGTCGCGGCGATCGGCCTCGTCTCTGTGTCAGTAGGCACGGCAGCCGCGGCCAATTCGCACAAGTCGCTCGTCACGGTGAACGTCGGCGTCCAGGCGCCCGTGCCGGTATTCGCCGCCTGGTGGTTCATGCAGGAGAACCCGGGGATCTGCAAGCCGTTCGGTATTAAGCCGAACTTCGAGACGGTCACTCCGGTGAGCGGACCTCCGGCGCTGCTCAGCGGATCGATCCCGGTTCAGGTCGAGGCCAACGGCTCGTACTTCGAAGAAGCGGCGAAAGCCGCCGATTCGGTGATCCTGCTCGGCGGCTACGGACCGCTCGCCACCTACTTCTGGGGAACGAAGAGCATCACGAGCCCGAAGGACTTCGCCGGCACGACCGTCGCCGCGACGACACCTGGCGGTGCTTCCGACCTCCTCGCCCGGTTGGCGATCAAGCTTGCCGGGCTCAAGCCCTCGCAGGTGAAGATCGACTACGTCGGGAGCGCGCAGGCGATCATCGCGCTCACCGAAACCGGCCAGACCTCCGGCTTCAGCGACCCGGCACCGCTTCCCCCGCAGGCGACTGCGGCAGGGCTGCACCCGGTCCTCAACCTCACCAACTCGACGTCGTCGCTTCCGCTCGACACGCTCGCGGTGGTGGCAGACGGTCCGTACTACCGGTCGCACAAAACCGCCGTCCACGCGTTGCTGCAGTGCGTCGCCCTGGCCGACCACGACTCCGTCGTCCACAAACAAGGCGTGATCACCTCGATCGAGGAGGTGCTCGGTTACCCGTTGTCCCTCGCGGCGCTCGCCTGGACCTACAACCACGCGACGTGGAACATCTTCCCGTTCACGAAGCCGCTCGCACTGACAGCGATCGCGGCGGTTCGCTCGGGCGGACAGGCCGCAGCCGTCGCCGGATACAAGTACAACTCGGTCGACGTGGCGATGAATGCGCTCGTCGGTATCAAGTACGCGCTGCAAACACCACCCGGCATCGTGAAGGCCTCGACATCGTCGTAAGGAGAAGGCCGTTTAGGTTTGAGCGCGAGCGACGCGGAGCCGTGAGGCATCGGTAGGGAGCACTTCTTGGGAATCTCGACACGGATGCACAATTGGCTCAACAGTTCCGGCAGCGTCGCCTCGCGCGAACCTGAGGTCGGCGTCGACAGCCCGATCGTCGACGCCGACACCGACTACACAAAGCCGACGCGTGCCCGCAGGTTGTGGCGACGGTGGGAGCGCTTGATCCTCGGCACGAGCGCCATCGCTGTCGTCCTCGGGGCTTGGCAGCTTTCCGCCGCAGAGCACTGGGTGAACACCGAATTCACGAGCGAACCATCGGCGGTCGCGACCTCGCTCGTGAACTACTTCCAACACGGAACTGGCTGGGGCGACCTCTGGGTGACGAGCCAGGAATTCTTGATCGGATTCGCGCTCTCCCTCGCGATCGGGATCCCGCTCGGCGTCCTGATGGGCTGGTACAAGAAGATCGACGAGCTTTTGAACCCGATGGTGATCTTCCTCAACAACATCCCGAGGATTGCGCTCGCTCCACTGTTTGTCATCTGGTTCGGCATCGGCCTCGAGTCGAAGGTGGCAATCGTCCTTTGTGTCGCGACGATTCCTTTGATCTTCAACGCCCGCGCCGGTGTGGTAACGACCGAGCGCACGCTTGTCCAGATGGCGCGCTCGTATGGAACGCCGAACATCGCCCTTTTGTGGAAGGTCGTCCTCCCGGGCTCGGTGCCGACGATCGTCTCCGGCGTCCGCATCGCGGTCGGCCAGGGCTTGCAGGCGGTCGTCCTGGCCGAGTTCATCGCGGCCGAGCACGGCCTCGGATTCACGCTGTTCTCGGCGGCGGAGACGCTCGACACGGCCCGGATGTTCGACGCCGTGACGGTCATCGCCGTCGCCGGCCTCATCCTCACCGCGCTGGCGACCCGGCTCGAGCGCTATTTCGACCGCTGGCGCGTCGCAGATTGACGGCGTGAGCGGGCGAACGCGGCGCGTTCGTCGGCGGACGATCGCGCCACAACGAACGCAACCGCTTCTCTAGAACGCGCAGGAAGGACCTTCGATGGAGTTCGGGCTGGTTCTCGGGCCATTCATGCCACCTCGGGACGAGATGTCGTCGACGGACGCCCTCGCTCTCGAGATGCGCTTCGCCGAGCGCGCTGCGAGTTCGGGCTTCGACTACGTGAGCATGGGCGACCACTATCTCTCAGGACCGCGCGCCCAGTTCTTCCAGCCGATCCCGCTCGCGGCGGCGATCCTCGCCACGCACCCCACGCTCTCGGTGGCGACGACGATCTTCTTGTTGCCGCACCACAACCCGGTCGAGGTCGCCGAGGCGGTCGCGACGCTCGATGCGCTCGCTCCCGGCCGCTTCGTCTTCGGCGTCGGACAGGGCTACCGCCGCGACGAGGCGGAGGCCGTCGGCATCGAGAACGCGACCCGCGGCGACCGCCTCGCCGAGTCGATCACCGCCATGCGTCTTTTGTGGCGGGGCGGGCCGTCCACGTTCGAGGGCCGCTACTACCGATTCCACGACGCCGACATCGGCATCGGCACCGCCGACCCACACGGGCCGTCGATCCTCGTCGGCGCGGACAAGATCGAGGCCATCGCGCGCATCCCTTCGATCGGCGGTGACCACTGGCTGCCGAGCCCGCGCAACAGCGTGTCTTTCATCAAGTCCACTCTGCCCACGTACGAGGAGGCGGTGCGCGGAGCCGGGCGGACGTTCACGGGCATCCCGATCATGCGCAGCGTCTACGCGTCAGACGACGAGGACGCCGCAAAGGCCGCCCTCGTCAGGGCTGGTCAGCAGATGGCCGCCATCCAGGGCGAATGGGGGCAACCCGGTGAGCACCGCGGGCCGTCGTTCGACGACCTCCGCCGCGAGAAGCAGATCATCCTCGGAAGCTCTGAGCAGATCGCCGAGTCCTTCGTCGAACTGCACCGTGACCTCTCCGTCGGCTGCGTCTTCATCCAGAACTACGCGCCCGGGATGGATCCCGAGGCATCACTCGACATGGTCAGCCAGATCGGCGAGGAGACACTCCCGCTCGTGCGCAAG
This sequence comes from Acidimicrobiales bacterium, assembly GCA_049696635.1. Classification (GTDB taxonomy): domain Bacteria; phylum Actinomycetota; class Acidimicrobiia; order Acidimicrobiales; family Bog-793; genus CAVRXQ01. The sequence continues at coordinate 8,816 of JBAVUF010000341.1, forward strand.
GAAGTCGGAAGCGACTCACTCTTTTTCGACCGCTAACGAAGAAAGGACTCACGCTGCGATGGCGAAAGCTGGAACGACCGAGGAGTTCGACGTCGTCGTCGTCGGCGGAGCGAGCGCCGCCTTCTCGGCGGCGATAAGCGCCCGCCAGCACGGGGCCGAAAAGGTGCTGATGCTCGAAAAGGCGGCGGAGCCCGAGATGGGTGGCAACGCCCGCTACTCGCACACCGGTTTTCGCTTCGTCCAGTCGGGCAAGGACGAGATCTTGGAGTTCTTCGACGTCACCGAAGACGAGCGCGACCACATGGAGATCCCCGCCTACAGCGAAGAGGACTTCATGGGCGATCTCTTGCGCGTCACCCGCGGTCGCATCAACGAGGAGCTGGCGAAGATCCTCGTCGGCGAGTCGAACGCCGCCGTGCACTGGATGAAAGACACCGGTATCAAGTGGGAGGCGACGCATTTCACGGTCATCGACGGCGTGAAGTACTTCGGCATGGGTCATGTTCTCAATCCGCTCGGAGGAGGGATCGGGCAGGTCCGCCAGTGGCGCGAGATCGCCGACCGCATGGGGGGCGTCGACTTCCGCTGGGAGTCGTCGGTCGTCGGTCTCGTCGGAACCGACCGTCGCATTCGCGGCGTCACGGTCTCGAGCCCGGACGGCTCCTATGCCGTCGGGGCTAAGTCGGTGATCCTGTGTGCGGGCGGATTCCAGGCGAACGCGGCGATGCGCGCCCAGTACCTCCCCCAAGGCGGCGACCTGTTCAAGGTGCGCGGCAGCTACCACAACACCGGCGAGGTGCTGCGCGCCGCGCTGGAACTCGGTGCGCGACCGGCAGGTCACTGGGCGGGCGCGCACGCCTCGCCGATCGGCGGCGACGCCCCCGAGGTCGGCGTGACGAACGACTACATCCGATACAGCTATCGCTACGGCATCACCGTCAACACCCTCGGCCTGCGCTTTTTCGACGAGGGCGAGGCGAACCCGGCGTTCACCTACGCGAAGACCGGATGGGCGGTGCAGAACCAGCCCGGCAGCGTCGCCTACCAGATCTTCGACCAGAAGGCGATTCCCCTCCTCGACCGTCAGTACGCGAACCAGACGCCCGCCGAGGCCCCGACGGTCGCCGAGCTCGCGGCGGCGATCAAGGTGCCCGAGCCGGTGCTGCGACGCACCATCGACGAGTACAACGCGGCGATCAAAGACCACGTCGCGTTCGACCCGAAGCATTCGCGCGGCGACGGGAGGAGCACGTACGGCCTCGAGCCGCCGAAGTCGAACTGGGCCGTAGCGATCGACGAGCCGCCGTTCCGCGCCTACGAGGTGACGGGCGGGATCACCTTCACCTTCGGTGGCCTCGAGATCGACACCTCGGCGCGGGTGCTGAACACGCGCCGCCAGCCGATCGAGGGTCTCTTCGCATCGGGGGACATCGTCGGCCTCTTCTTCCACAACTACCCCGCCTGCTCGGGCCAGACGCGCAACGCCGTCTTCGGCCGGATCGCCGGCGAAGGCGCGGCGAGCGGAAAGCCGGCCCGGGCGGGAAGTTGAACATCGTGTCGCACGGCACCTGCACCGGCCCACCGGACGATTGATGGCGCCGTACGCGTCCGAGCGCGGCAACTTCGAGCTCGCCCTCGTCGGCGACGTGATGCCGTCGCGCCGGCTGACGGTGTTCGAGGAAGCCGAGTTCCTCGCGCTGCGCGACGTCCTTCGCGCCGCGGACGCGCGCTTCGCGAATCTGGAGACCGTCGTCTGCCGGTACGGCGAGGGCACGCCTGGTCTGCGCACCGGCACCTACATGCTCACCGAACCAGAGCTCCTCGACGATCTGCAGTGGCTCGGTTTCGACATTGTGAGCTGCGCGAACAGCCACTCGTTGAATTTCGGCGAGGACGGGCTGCTCGCCGAGATCCGTTATCTCGACGAAAGGCGCATCACGCACGCCGGCACAGGCGCCAACCTGCGCGAAGCGTCGCGCCCCGCTTATCGCGACACCCGCCAAGGACGCGTCGCGCTCACCTCGTGCACCGCGCACTTTCCCGAGAACCGCGCGCTCGACCAGCGCGCCGACTTTCGGGGAAAGCCCGGCGTCAACCCGCTCGGGTGGGAGACAACTTACGTCGTCGATCCCGAGGGCTTCGACGCGCTCGAGCGAATCTCGCTTTCGCTCGGATTGGACCGTGAGCGGGCGCGGATGGCCGAACTCGGCTTCCACACCTCGCGCGAGCTCGGCGCCGAGGGTCCTTCGACGATCAGCCTCGGCGCGAACAATTACGAACGCGGCGACCGCTTCGACATCCGGACCCGCTGCAACCCGGCCGACCTCGAAGAAAACCTCCGGCAGATCGCCGAGGCGAGGCGTCAGGCGGACTGGGTGATCGCCACGTTGCACGCGCAGGACTCGGTGGGGCGCGCCTGGTTGACCGCAAAGCCAGGTGAGCACATCGACGTGCATCCCGACTTCGTCACCGAGTTCGCGCACGCGGTCATCGATGCCGGAGCCGACGTGGCGATGATCCACGGGCCGCACACGCTGATGGGGATCGAGATCTACCGCGAGAAGCCTGTCATCCACAGCCTCGGCAACTTCATCCTCGAAAACGAGACCTTGCGCCACATCCCCTCGTACGCGTACGACCGCATGGAGCTTCCCGCCACGAGCACGCCGTCGGATTTCTTCGATCGCCGTTCGGGAAACGGGACGAAAGGGATGGGCGCCTCGCCCCGTTACTGGGAAGCTGCGATCGCCAGCTGCCACTTCACCGATCGCCGGCTCGCCGGCATCACCCTTCATCCCGTCGAACTCGGCTTTGGGCGCTCGCGCCCAGAGCGCGGACGGCCGATGCTCGCGACCGGCGAGCAGGCGGCCGCGATCGTCGAGCGGATCAGCCAGCTGTCGGCCCCCTTTGGGACAAAGATCGAGCTCGTCGAGAGCCGCGGGGAGATCCGGCTTTGAGCGGCTCGCCGAGCGAGCGAATTGGTATGTTACATTTCAGTTCAGGAGCAGGGTCTCCAGAGATTGGAGCGGCGGGTGACGAAGCGAATCTGGGACGACCTCATCACCGACCAGGATCGTGAGGTTTACGGCAGCGGGGTCTTCGGCGGCGGCGTCGGCGTCGGCAAGCGCCCCGCGGTGCTCGTCATCGACGTCTTGAACAAGAGCATCGGCGACGAGCCGCTGCCGATCCTCGAGGCGATGAAGCGCTTCGGCAAACCCTGTTGCGGCGAGTATGGCTGGGCGACGATCCCGAAGATCCAGGCGGTCCTCAAGGCCGCGCACGACGCCGGGTTGCCCGTCTTCTACACCACCCCGCAAGACCCAGAGGAGCGGCCGCCCGATACCTTCCGCCGCTTCGACGAAAAGATGCCGAACTGGTACGACTACGCGGGGAATCGCGCCGGATACGCCTTCGCCGACGAGATCGCGCCGATCCCTTCCGATCAGATCTTCCACAAGCCGACGGCGAGCTCGTTCTATTTCACCGACTTCGAGGATCAGCTCCACAAAATGGACGTCGACACGCTCATCGTCACGGGTTGCTCGACGAGCGGTTGCGTGCGTGCCTCGGTCGTCGACGCGCATGCCCGCGGCTTCAAGGTGAACGTCGTCGAGGACGCAGTGTTCGATCGTGGCCAGGCGACGCACGCGATGAATCTCTTCGACATGCACGCGAAGTACGCCGACGTCATCGACGCCGACGAGGCCGTCCGCCGGATCGGAGCGGTGGCCGCCGCGTCGTCATGACATCTTCGGGTGACACCGAGCCACGCGCCGTCGAGCCGACAACGTGCCGGCGCTACGTCGGCCGCAACGTCATCGTCACCGGCGCGGGTGCCGGCATCGGCAAGGCGACCGCGGAGCGTATCCTCGCCGAGGGCGGAACGGTCTTCATCACCGACCGGAACAAAAAAGCTCTCGACGGCGCCGTCGAAGAACTCTCCGATCTCGGCAGAGTCCATTCCTCGGTGAAGGACGTCTCCTCAGAAGACGACTGGGAACGCTGCATCGCAGAAGCGCGTGAGGCGTTCTCGACTCTCGATCTGCTCGTCAACAACGCCGGGTTCAGTCACGTCGGAAAGGTCACCGAGTACCCGGCGGAGGATTGGAAGCTGCTGCACGACACACAGCTGTTCGGAACGTTCCTCGGCATCAAGCACGCAATCCCCTTTTTGCGCGAAGGGGGCGGCGGCGCGATCGTCAACGTCGCCTCGACCATGGGGCTGATGGGCTTTCCGAGTATTCCCGCCTATTCGGCGGCGAAGGGTGGCGTCATCGCCCTCACGAGGCAGGTCGGGCTCGATTTCGCGCCCGACCGCATCCGGGTGAACTGCGTCTGCCCCGGGCCGACACGAACCGAGCGGTTGCGCGGCATCGTCGATTCGGGCGACGTCGACGAGAACTACCTGATCGGCAACGTCCCGCTCGGCCGCTGGGCGCACCCGAGTGAGGTCGCGGCGGTGATCGCGTTCCTCGGCAGCGACGACGCGTCGTTCGTGACCGGGGCGGCTCTTCCGGTCGACGGGGGGCAGACGTCACACTGATCCGCTTCGGACACGTCGCCAATCCCTTCTCCGCGCCTCTCACGCGCGCGATCGACGAGGGGCACTTCACCGCGGCCGGAGTCGATTTGGCCGTGACCATGTTCCGAAACGGTTCGGAAGTCGCGGACTTGATTGACCGTGGCGAGCTCGATGCCGGCCTCGGCGGTCATCTGCAGACGCTCGCCGCCGCGCTCGCCTGGTCGGATCAGTCGTTCTTCGCCGCGGTCGGATTCGAAGAGGCGCCCGACCATCTCCCCGTCGCGATGGTCGTCGGCGCCCGCGCATCGACGGGAATCGCGAGGGGCGCGACGGTCGCGATGAGTACACGCGCCGCAATCAGCGACTTGCAGCTGCGCATCTTCGCCGCCGCGAAAGGGATCGACTATTCATCGCTCAGGATCGTGACGATGCCCTTCGCGGAGATGCATGCGGCGCTCGCGAACGGAGAGGTCGACGCGGCGTCGGTGCCCGACCCGTTCGCCACCCAGATCGAGCGCTCGGGCGAAGGGACGATCGTCGACCGTGGCACGCTCAGCAAGAGGATGCCCGCCGGCGACCGCGTGATGATCACCGGGCTCGTCTCAAAGAAGCGATGGATCGAGGATCATCGCGATCTCGCCGCTCGAATCGCCGAAGTCGTCGGCCAGGTCATCACCGATCGTCCTTCGGTGGCCGGAGCCGGCGAGAGCGTCGACGCACGGGTCCACAAGCCGACCTTCGACGTTCGCCTGCGCCGCGACGACCTGCAGCTCGCCTTTGACCTCGCGGCCGACTTCGGCGTCGTTCCCGGCCACCTGGACGCGGAGAACCTGATCGCGATCCCCTGAAGCCCTACTCCCCCATCAAACCGCGAGCAAACCGCCTGCGACGTAGCGCCGCTCCGGTCGGACCAGCGCTACACCCGGGCTAAAGCCCGCGACTCGGCGAAGAGGTCGATGGCGCTCGACGGCGGACGGCGCAGGTACTCGCCGAAGCCTTCGGTGCCGACGATCTCACCGTCTTTCATCACCGTCTCTCCGCGCACGAGCGTCTGCACGGACCACCCCTTCAGTCGTTCACCCTCCCACGGCGAGAAGTCCGCCCGCGACTGCAGGTAGCCCGCGTCGACGACCATCTCTTTTTCGAGATCGACGATCGCGAGATCGGCATCGCTTCCAACCTCGATCGTCCCCTTGCGGGGATAGAGGTTAAAGATGCGCGCCGTGTTGTAGGAAGAGATCTCCGCGATCCGCTGCAGGCTGACGCCACGTCGGTGGTAACCCTCGGTGAGGAGTATCGAGAGCATCGTTCCGACACCAGGGAAGGCGGAGCCTGCCTTCCACACACCGCCCTCCTTGTCGGCACGAAAGCGCGCCGAGTGGTCGCAGCCGACGGTGTCGACGAGGCCCGCCTTCACCGCGTCCCACATTGCCTCGACGTCCTTCGCCTTGCGCACGGGTGGGTTGACCTTCGCCAGCAACCCGCAGGGTGAGTCGATCGTGAGCGAGAGGTAGTGCGGTGTCGTCTCGATGAATACGGGTGACCCGCTGCTGCGGACGCTGGCGAACTCTCGCGCGGACTCCTCGCAGCTCATGTGTACGAAGTACACGGGACAATCGGTCGAGCGCGACATGAACGCCGCGGTCATCATCGCCGTGGCCTCCGCGACAGGCGGGCGCGCCGCGTAATGCGCCGCGAGGCCCTCGAGACCTTGTTTCTTCACTTCCTCCTCGGCCCGCCAGATCATCTCGATGTTCTCGGTGTGGACGTTGACGATCGCGCCCGGGATCCCGGCGATCGTCTCTAACAATTCGTAAAAGAGCCCCTCGTCGGTCGTGCCGACGCCGCGGGCCGTGCCCTCGTTGCCCTTGTAGCTCATGAAGAGCTTGAACGACGAAACGCCGAGATCGTTGATGTAGTGAGGAATCTTCGCGATGTGCTGAGACGAGAAGATCCCGAGGTGGATGCCCATGTCGACGTACGCGAGACGGTCGATGTGATCGAGGAACTCGTCGTAATCGGCCCTGTAGGAGTCGGGCTTCAAGATGTAGTTGAGAATCGAGGTCACACCGCCGATCGCCGCGGAGCGGGTCTCGCTGCGTACGTCGGTGAGCGGCTGACCGACGAAGCCGATGTGCATGTGCGGATCGATGAGGCCAGGGAAGATGAAGCGGCCCTTGGCATCGATTTCCGAGCTCGCACTGACCGACTCGTCGGGCTCCAAGAGAGCGGCGATCTTTCCCTCGTGGATGGCGAGGTTCACCTTGCGTAAACCCTGAGCCGGAATGACGGCCGTGCCGTTCCTGATCACCGTGTCGAAACTCATCGCGCTCGTTCGCCTTTCTTGTTCAGGTCGTCAACGACTTCAGCCGAGCGGATCCGCCCGGCGGTACTACGTGTCCGAAACTCAGTAGCCGTATTTCGCGGCGACTTGTTCCGCCCTTTCGAGATCGCCGCTCAGCTCTGGCCGCGTCGAGAGCTCGGCGAACGCGTCTTTAGCCATCTCGAGCTGGGAGATCTTCGCTGGATCGATGAAGGAATCGATCGCCCCGATGGCGACCGCCTCCTTCAGGTACTGCTCGAGCCCGGTCGGCAGCCCGTCGATCGGAAACGGCATCATCTCGGCCTGAACCGACGATCCGAACTGCGCCATGCGGGCGCGCTCGTCGGGATCCGGACTGTGGCGACGAAGGCGTGCTTCGATCGCTGCGGTCAGCTCGATGTTCTCGGGCTGTTTGCGGATGAACCAGTACGCCCGGATCATCCCTTTGATGAAGGCCTTCAGATCATCGCCTCGCTCATCGATCGCCTTTTCGGTCGCGGCGATCACCCGATCGGGACGACCGTCGGGGTAGTGGGCGGCGACCACGAAGATCTGCTCGTACCCGTCGTCGAGCAGTCCGGGAAGGTCGAGGCCGTCGGCGAACACCGCGTCGACACGCCCCTCTCTCAGCGCGAACGGTCCGCGTCGAGTGTCGATCCCGGTCACCCATTCGATGTCTTTCTTCGGATCGATGCCCTCTTGCACCAGCCAGTAGGTGAGCATCGTGACCAAGATGTCATCGGGGTCGATGATGCCGACTTTCTTTCCGACGAGATCCCTCAAGTTCGACAGACCAGCGCGCCCGACGACGAAAAAGGCCATCTGATTGCGCCAGCCGGCGATGATCCGCAGCCCTTTGCCCTGTTGCTGCAAGAAGGCGACGGTCGACGGCTTCACGTCCATCGTCACGTCGATGCCGCGCTCTTTCATCGTCTGCCAGAGCGTTTGCTTTTCGAACATGAACGGCGCGTGGCTGTCCGGGACGATCTCGTAGGCCTCGAGGCCGTCCTCGTCACGCAGCCCCTCGTCGTAGAAGTAGTTGAGGTCGTCGGCGATCGTCGGCGGGACGAGGTGCAGGACGTGATAGCAGGAGGGTCCGATGCGAAGCGGCCTGCGGCCACGGCCGGGAGTCACGCCCCGCCCTGGACCTTTTTGATGTTCGTGCTGAACGCCTCGATCGTGTCGGCCGCCTCCTTCGCCGGGTTGAACTCGATGTTCTCGAAGTCCTCGATCGCGTAGAGCTTGTGGCCGGGCGGGGCGTAGTAGAGGTCGCCGCCGTTGATCGTGACCTCGCGGCCGTCCGCCATCCGCAACAGCGCTTTTCCCTTCACGAGGTAGCCCCAGTGTGGACACTGGCAGAGGTCTTCGGGTAACCCTTCCCAAGCTGCCTCGCCGCCCGGCGGAAACCCCCCGGGTACTCGCTCGAAGGCGAGCGCGTACCCCTCCCATTGCGCCCATTGCGCCTGGTAGGCGCCCATGCTGACGACGGGAAGGTCATCCTTGGCGATCGTCAAGCCGTCCGGCGAAAAGAGTTCGGCCATTTCCAATGACTCCTCTACTGTTCTGGGCGACCAGGGCTACTGGTGTCGGGTTCGTATGTAACATACTAGGGCCGGTTCGGACAAGAAAATCCAGGCCACGGGCGGCTGCCCGGCGCCGATGCCCTGTCAGGGAGAGCTATGACCGCCACCGAAACATCCTTCGCCCGGGATTTCGTCGCTGACCAGTCCTTCAAGATGCTGATCGGCGGTGAGTTCGCCGGCGCGGACGAGCATCACGGCGGAGTAACCGAGACAGTGGATCCGTCGACCGGCCTCGTCCTCACCCGCGTCCCCGAAGCCGACAGCGGCGACGTGCACCGCGCCGTGGAGGCGGCAAGCGCGGCGCAACCGGCGTGGCGAGAACTCGGACTGTGGGGTCGAGCGGCGTGCTTCGCACGCTTCTCGAAGCTGTTGAAAGAGAACCGCGAGCGGCTCGCGATGCTTGACGCGGTCGACTGCGGAAACCCGATCCGTGCGATGCGCATCGACGTCGACCTGTGCGAGGAGTATCTGCGCGCCTATCCCCCGATGGCGTGGGGCTTGCACGGTCGCGTGCACGAGATGAACCGCGGCGGGCTTCACTACACGCTCTCCCGCCCGTACGGCGTGACCGGTCGGATCCTCGCCTTCAACCACCCGCTGTTGTTCGCGGTGTCGCGCGCCCTTCCCGCACTCATCGTCGGCAACACCCTTGTCATGAAGCCCGCTCCACAGACGCCGCTCTCCGCGCTCGCGCTGGGAGAGCTCTTCGCAGAGGCGTTCCCCCCTGGTGTCGTCAACATCTTGAGCGGAGGCGCGGCCGTCGGCGACGCGATCGTTCGCCATCCCGAGATCAAGCGGATCTCTTTCACGGGAAGCGTTCAAACGGGTCTCGCTATCCAGCGATCGGCTGCCGAGAGCGGTCATGTAAAGCACGTTTCACTCGAGCTCGGGGGGAAGAACGCGATGGTCGTCTTCCCCGACGTCGACGTCCAAACAGCCGTCGAAGGCGCGGTGTTCGGTATGAACCTCGGCGTATGCCAGGGCCAGTCATGCGGCTCGAACTCGCGCGTTCTTGTGCATCGGAGTATCCACGATGAGTTCGTCGAAGCGCTCGGGGCTCGCCTCGATCGCTTCCGAGTCGCGACGGCGTACGAGGACAACTCGGAGATGGGGCCGCTCGTCACGCAGGCGCACTTCGACCGCGTCGCGGGCTATCTCGCGCGGGGCAAGGAGGAAGGCGCGCGCCTCGTAACGGGGGGCGGGCGTCCGACGGACGTTCCGGACGGGGGATTTTTCATGCGCCCCGCCGCATTCGACGGCGTCCAACAGGGGATGACGATCGCGCGCGAGGAAATCTTCGGCCCAGTCGTCAGCGTGCTCGCCTGGAGCGAATTTGACGAGATGATCGCCGCCGCAAACGCCGTCGAACTCGGCCTGACGGCGAGCGTCTGGACGGACGACTTGAATCTCGCCCACAAGACCGCGGAACTACTCGATGCCGGATACGTGTGGGTCAACGACAGCACGGTCCACTACGTCGGCACGCCTTTCGGTGGCACGAAGGACAGTGGAACGGGCCGCGAGGAATCAGAAGAGGAGCTCCTCAGCTTTCTCGAGCTAAAAGCGGTGAATACCAAGCTCTCGAATCCTGGCGTCGCAATGGAAAGGCACGGCTGGTAGCGACGGGGTACCCGTGGATCGCGGCACAGAGAAGCGTTGGTTCGCGACCTTGCGAGCTAAGCCTGGCGACCGGCACGACGTCACGTGGTGACGCTCATCGAGCTCGTCGTGCTCGTCGGTGTGCTCTCGTTCATCTCGGGGATGCTCGGCATCGGCGCGGCGCTCGTCGTCGCTCCAGTCCTCGCCCTGTACGGATATGCGCTGAAAGATGTGATTCAACCGTGGGTGCTCTTCCTCAACGGTGCGACCGCCTTGAGCGCAAGCGTCGGATTCGTCCGCGCCCGGTTGGTCGATTACCGCACAACGGCGCCCATTGCGCTGATCTGCACGCTCGGTGCTCCACTCGGAGTCCTGATTGCCAAGTGGAGTCCGGCCACCCTCATTTGGTGGCTGTACATCGCGGCGCTCCTGTTCGTCGCGCTCCGCATGCTCGTGCAGCCAACACAAACGATCGAGTCGGTCGTCAAGCTTCCACGACGGTCGAGGCGAGCGATGAACATCGCTTCAGCTCCGATCAGCGTCTTCTCCGCTTTCCTCGGGGTCGGACCGGGCTTTCTGCTCGTTCCGGCGATGATGGTGGTCGGTTTCTCCGCGCGTCTTGCAGCCGCGACGAACTCCCTAGCTGTCGTCCTGCCTTCGTTCACCGGCTTCGGCACGCACCTGCCGTCGGCCCGGCTCGATTGGACGACGGTGATTGCAACGTGCGCGGTCGGTGTCGTAACGAGTTATTTCGGAGCCAGGTTCATGGTCCGGAAGGTTCGCTCCCGCCCGCTGGCCATCGTGTTCGCGCTCGTCATGATTGGGTTGGCGATCGAAAGGGCAATCGTCCTCATGAATTAGCGGGCGACCAACTCCTCGCATCCGCTATCGCGCATTCGACCAGTCGAACTCGAAGGTGAGCCAGTTCGTGCCCGAGAATTCGAAATGGAGATCTTCGATGTCGATTCTGAAGTCGCCCTTCCCGAAATCCGTTGCGGGCAATGACGAAGAATCAACGCCGTTGACAGCACCGATGACTGCTCCTACGCTCAGCGCCGTGGCGATCCCGGAAGTTGCGAAACCGCCTGGTCAGCGACTTTCGCGTGATGCGATCATCGAGGCGTACCTGCGCATCGCGGATGGACAGGGCCACGACGGTGTGAACATGCGCCGCCTCGGGCGCGAACTCGGCGTCGACGCCACCGCGGTCTACCGATACTTCCGCGACAAAGACGAGATCCTCGCGATGGCGGCCGCCAGGTTGCTGCAAGAAGTCGTCCGTGACATCCCGGAAGAAGGTCCGTGGCGCGACAGGCTCCGAACGCTTTTGCTTTCGCTCCGTCGTGTCTACCTCGCCCACCCGAATGCCCTTCTCGCTTTGCAGCTCACGGCGCCGATGCTGGAAGAGGGCTACGACAACGTCGATCTGGCGCTCGCTCTACTGCGTGAATCGGGCTTGCCCGAAGAAGAGATTCCGCTCGCCTTCGAAGCACTGGAGACCTACACAATCGGCGGCACCGTGTTCGACGCGAGGGCGACCGAGGAGAGTCTGGAGCGCTGGCGGAGGGTCTACAGCGGGATGCCGGAAGGTCGCTTTCCCAATCTCGCTTCAACGGGTCGGCGCCTCTACAACGACGTGGAAAAGGCGTTCAGGTACGGCCTCGACCTGCTTTTCGACGCCATCGAGGCAAAGGCGCGTCCCGGACAAGGTGGCGCTACCGCAGTCAGATGATGAAGGAAGAGCCTCACGCGATCCTCGCGTGAGGAGGTCAAAGGGGGAGGACTGAACATGGCCGATCGGAAACACGTTCGCCGGGGCAAGAGGGGTTTCGGTGATCGTCACGGGAGGGGGCCTCTCCTTGGGAAGTTGGCGCTTCTCCCCGCTTTGCTGCTCGCCGCCGGCGCGTACGTCCCTGCTCATCTCACCGAGCACACGACCCAGGGCGCGACGGTCACGTTCGCTGAACAACCCGGATCACCGCCGGACTACGTCTTCCCGTTGCAGCCGGCGGAATGGTTCACGTTCGCGAACGATCAGGAATTCAGCTACCTGCTGTACCCGACGCTTTATTGGATCGACAGCAATGGCGAGCCGGTCGTGAACGACGCGATGAGCTTGGCCAATCCGCCCGTCTTCAGCGTCAACGCGGCGCATGACACCGTTGCCACCATCACGTTGAAGAACCTTCACTGGTCAGACGGCGTCCAGCTGACGACACGCGACGTTGAGTTCTGGATGAATCTGTTGTCCGCCAACAAAACCGACTGGGGCGATTACGTGCCGGGTCAGTTCCCCGACAACGTGAAGTCCATCAGCTACCTGTCGAAAACGACCTTTGCCATCACCTTCAACCGAACGTACAACCAATATTGGCTGCAACAGAACGAACTGAACACGATCATTCCGATGCCGCAACACGTATGGGACCGCACGTCTTTGAGTGGGCCGGTCGGGAACTATGACGAATCGAAGAAGGGCGCGGTCGCGGTCTGGACTTTTCTGAACAAGCAGTCGACCGAAGGAAGCACGTACGCGACGAGTCCGTTGTGGCGTGTGGTCGACGGGGCGTGGGAGATCGAGCCAAACGTCGGCTACAACGCGACGACCGGCTATCTCGTACTCGTGCCGAATCCCCGCTATTTCGGTAAGTCCACCCACAGCATCGCCAAGTTCATCGAAGAGCCGTTTACGAGCACGTCAGCGGAATTCAACGCGGTCCGCTCCGGAAGCGTCGACTACGGATTTCTGCCATTGGAGGACGCCACGTCGGGACTGGAATCGGCGGTGCGCTCGGAGGGCTACCAGATCGATCCTTGGAACATCTGGGGTTGGAACTTCTGGCCGCTCAACTTCGCCCAGCCGACAGCGGGTCCAATCTTCAAACAGCTCTACATCCGGCAGGCGCTTCAGCATCTCGTCGACCAGAGCGCGTGGGTGAAGTACTTCCTGCGAGGGTTCGGATATCCCGAATACAGCGACATTCCGACGGTGATCAAGAACCCGTACGCCGACGCCTACGTCAGCGAAGACCATTACCCATTCAGCGTGTCGGCGGCTCGGAAGTTGCTCACCAGTCATGGATGGAAGGTCGTCTCCGGAGGGACCTCCACCTGTGTGCACCCGGGTACTGGCAGCGGGGAGTGTGGTGCCGGAGTCAAATCCGGTGCGGAGTTGAACTTCTCTTTTGAGTACACCTCCGGAAACACAGCACTCGGTCAGGAGGTGCTCAACTTCAAGACCACCGCCTCCGAAGTCGGCGTTCAACTCACGCTCACCAGCCATCCATTCAGCAAGGTGTTCGCCGACTACTTCTCGTGCTTCGGCGTCAAGCCGTCGGCCTGCCATTGGCAAATGCTCGCCGGCACGCTGAGTGACGAATACGGCTGGTACCCCTACTACTACCCGGACGGTGCCGAGAACTACAACACCGGCTCCGGGTTCAACGGCGGCCAGTACAGCAATCCCGAGATGGACGCCCTGACTAAGGCAGCGCACGAGCTGCCCGGTCTGGCGCCGCTGCACGCCGCGGACAATTACGCCGCGTCCCAGCTGCCGACGCTTTGGGTTCCGAACGGCCCGTACCAGATCTCCGTTATCAAAAAGACGCTGCACGTTCCGCTGCCACAGGGCTTGGAGACGAACCTGTACCCGCAGCTCTGGACGGTGTCGAGCTGATCGCGGAGCGATATCAGCTTTGAAAACAGAAAGGGCGAGGCGTGGAGGTTCGTGAGTTCGCGCGGTACGACGCGACCGGGCTGTCCGAACTCGTACGGAAAAAGGAGGTGAAACCGGGCGAGCTCGTGGAAACCGCCTTGCGGGCGATCGAGCGGGTCAACCCGGAATTGAACGCGGTCATCGAAGTCTACGAGGACGCCCTCAAAGCCGTTTCCGACGACGAATCGAGCGGTGCGCCGTTTGCCGGCGTGCCCTTCGTCGCGAAAGACCTCGGCTGGTCCGTTGCCGGCCGACGTGTGGAAGCCGGTAGCCGGCTGCTCGCCGGTTGGACGAGTAAGCGGAACGGAGAGTTGCCACGCCGCTTCAAAGCGGCCGGCCTGATTCAGATTGGCCGAAGCGCGACGTCCGAATTCGGCGAGGTCGTGACTGTCGAGACCGCTCTATACGGTGCGACCCGGAATCCGTGGGACGTCGCGAAGAGCACGGGCGGTTCGAGCGGTGGTTCTGCCGCCGCAGTGGCAGCCGGCATGGTGCCCCTTGCTCACGGCAACGACGGGGGTGGTTCCATCCGCATGCCGGCGTCCTGTTGCGGGTTGGTGGGCTTGAAACCGAGCAGGGGGCGAATTTGGTCGGAGCCGACGCGCGTGTTCCTCGGCGATATCACGACCGAGTTCGCCCTCACCCGGTCGGTGAGAGACGCAGCCACGTTGCTCGGAGCGATCGAAGGTGCGGGCCTGGGCGCTCCTTTTCATGCGCCGACCGGCGACCTGCGGGGTGCAGAAGACCTGAGAGCCATGCCGGACCACGTGCGCATCGGTTTCACCGCCAGCAATTTATGGGGAAGACGCGTCGATGCGGAGGTCGCGCGCGCGACGCTCGACGTCGCAAACCTCTGCGCGGAGCTCGGACACGAGGTGACCGAGCGTCCATTGACCTTCGATGTCGAGCGGTACCTCGCGTCGACCATCGACATCTGGGCGGCGATGGCGGCCGTTGAAATCGACGCTGCCGCTAAAGCGCTCGGCCGCGCCCCTGGCGTTGAGACCCTCGAGGGCTACACGCTCGCGCTGTATGAACACGGCCGCCGTCTCGATGCGAAACGCGTCATCGAGGCACTCGAGACCTATCGCGAGACCACCCGGGTGGTTGACGAGCAGTTGCAGGACTGCGACATCTACCTGCTCCCGACGATGCCGGCGCTCCCGCCGACGCTCGGCTCGTACGATCCGTACCGACAGGTCGCCGTCGATTGGTACTTCGAGAGCGACCTCGGGAACTTTGAGTCAGGGACGTCGCTGTTCAATTGCACAGGACAGCCTGCGATCAGTCTGCCGCTCGCGAACGACGCTGGTCTGCCGATCGGCGTGCAGTTCGTCGGACGGTGGGGTGAGGAGAAATTGCTGCTGCAGCTGGCGAGCGTCCTCGAGGAAGCACGCCCGTGGTCGGAGCGACAACCGCCGGTCCACGCGCAATGACCGATACGTCGGAGTGACGTAACAGCGGTGATCGGTTACATCGTCCGGCGGCTGATCCAGGCTGTCATCGTCGTCATCGGGGTGACGATCATCGCCTTCATCCTGCAGAACCTGGTCGCCACGGGCCCGGCGCTCGCCCGCGCGGTGATCGGGATCCGCGCGGGACCCACCCAGGTGCACGCGTTCATCAAGGAATACGGTCTCAATTCGCCGCTTCCCGTGCAATATGCGCACTACTTCTGGCAGATGCTGCAGGGAAACCTCGGCTACTCGTACAAGTTGAACGACTCCGTCGACGCCTTGATCGCCCACGACCTGCCGAGGGACCTGTTACTCGTCGGATCGGCGATTGTCATCGCGTTGCTCATCGCCATTCCAGTTGGATTGGTGCAGGCCGCTCACCGCAACGGCCTCATCGATTACGTCGGGACCGCCGTGTCCTTCCTGCTCTACTCGATGCCGTATTTCCTTCTCGGCTTGCTTCTCATCGCGGCATTCTCCGTGAACCTCGGAATCCTGCCCGCAGAAGCGCCGCAGGGAACCACCATCACTCAGGTGCTGTCACAGCCATCCGCGTTGATCCTCCCGATCGCCACCCTCGCGCTCGGCACCTACGCACTCTTCAGTCAGTACATGCGGTCCGCCGCGGTCGAGAACCTCGCGCAGGACTACGTCCGCACGGCCCGAGCCAAAGGTGCCACGAAACGCCGCATTCTGTGGCGCCACGTTCTTCGGAACTCGCTGCTTTCGGTTGTAACGCTGGTCGGCCTTTCTGTGCCGGCCATCCTCACGCTCGGGTTCGTGGTCGAATACGTCTTCAATTTTCCAGGAATCGGGCTGTTGTTCTACAACGCGGCCGTGAGCGCCGACTACCCCGTCGAGCTTGGCATCACCATTCTCGTGAGCGTCGCCACGGTCGCGGGGAACCTGGCGGCCGACCTCGCGTACGCCGCGCTCGACCCACAGGTGCGCTACACGTGACGGCAAGCGACCACATCCGCTGCGCCGTGTCCGCGCGGTGAACGAGGTGAGCGCAACCCCACCCGCCGGCGTCGCGCTCGTTCAGCCGGTACGCGCCGGCGACGAAACCGAAGACTCGGCCGGCGAAGGCCGACACCGCAGCGCCTGGCGGCTGATCGGCACGACCTTCCTCGAAAACAAACTTGCTCGCGTCGGACTCGCGTACGTGCTCCTCGAGGTGGGGTTCTGCTTCATCGGGCCGCTCCTTTACCGGACCAACCAGTACCGCTCGAGCATTTTCATCAACTTGGCTCCATCGATGTCACATCCTTTGGGCACCGACAACAACGGCTTCGATGTCCTCGGACGGCTGATGGCGGGTGGTCGGACGTCGCTCGAGATCTCGTTCGGGGTCGCGGTGTGTTCAACGGTGCTCGGCATGGTCTGGGGCGCGATTTCGGGGTTCACCGGCGGCAGGACCGACGCGGTGATGTCGCGCGTACTCGACGTCTTCATCTCAATTCCGCCGTTGTTCGTTTTCATCTACCTCGCCACGGTGTACCGCCCGACGTTGTTGCTTCTCATCTTGGTTCTGACAGGTCTCTCGTGGCTGGTCCCTGCGCGTCTCGTACGAGGCGAGACAATCGCTCTACGAACCCGTGAGTACGTACAGGCAGCACAGATCATGGGTGGACACAACGCGGGGATCATGCGACGCCACATTTTTCACAATGTCATCGGCACCATTGTCGTGAGCGCGACCTTTCAGATCACCAACGCGATACTCATCCTCGCGACCCTCGACTTCTTCGGATTCGGACTGCCGCCACCCGCCCCGACGTGGGGCGGGATGCTCTCGAACGGGATCAACTACCTCTATGACGGCTACTGGTGGCAGATCTATCCGGTGGCTGCCTTGATCGTTTTCACCGTCGTCGCGATCAGTTTCATCGGGGACGCGCTTCGCGACGCCTTCGAAGTGAGGCTGCAGCGCCGATAGCGAAATCAGGAACGATGCCGCGCGACAGCGCGAAGCACGAGAGCCATGTTCGATCGAATCTTCGACAAGTCAGTGCGTCGCGAAAGCAAGGTGATCATGAACCGATTTCACGGCGGCCGAGCCTTCGCCTACCGCAGCGGCGACGCGTTTGATCGAGCCAGATCGGAGATCTCCGACGGCGAACAATCCCGGGTAGCTCGTCTCGAATGGAAGTGGACCCCGACCAACGCTGGACCATCGTTCGTCGAACACGTCACCAGGCAGGGAACGGTCTGTGAGCACGAAACCTCGGTCGTCGAGGATCACGCAACCCGAAAGCCAATCCGAAGACGGCTCTGCACCGATGAACGAAAATAGGGCCGCGCAGCGAAGGCTCGCCTCGCCGCCGGGCCCCGAGACTCGAACGCCGCTAAGAGCCCGGTCTCCTTCCAGGCCGACGACCCTGGTCTCGGTAAGGATGTCGATCGCCGCGTGGCTCATGAGACGGTCGACGAGGTAGCGGGACATGCTGGCGTTCAAATCGGGGCTGCGGACCACCACGGTGACCGGGCTTCCCTGATCCGCGAGGAATACCGCCGCCTGTCCGGCCGAGTTGCCGCCGCCGACGATGACCGCGGGTTCACCCGCGCACCGGCGCGCTTCGAGGTCCGTCGCGGCGTAGTAGACGCCGTTGGACTCGAACTCTGACAGTCGGTCCACGTCCAGCCGTCGGTAGCGCGCACCGGTGGCCGCGATGACGGCTCGTCCGGCGACCTCGGTTCCGTCGGACAACTCGACGACGAGGTGTCCGTCTTGCTCCCGCAACTTGACCGCGGCGCAGGGAGCGCTGAGGAAAGCGCCGAACTTCTCGGCCTGGACGAGACCCCGCTCGGTGAGTTCACCTCCAGAGATGCCGGTCGGAAAGCCGAAGTAGTTCTCGATCCGCGAGGTGGTGCCGGCCTGGCCGCCGGGGGCGACCATCTCTACGCCCAGCGTGCGCAGGCCTTCCGAGGCACCGTAGACGGCGGCAGCGAGACCAGCCGGTCCTCCGCCCACGATGACGAGATCGAAGCAACGCTCCGGGAGCCGCCCGACGGTGAGGCCCAAGTAGTCGGCCAGCGTTCCCGGGGTCGGCCGCCGCAGCACCGTTCCCGAGGCGATCACAACGGGCAGCTCTGAGGGCTGGACCTCGAACTGCCGGAGGAGGTCTTCCACTTGGGGGTCGGCATCGGGGTCGAGCCACTCGTGAGGCCGCCGAATGCGGACCAGGTATTCCCTGATCCGGAGCGACTCCGGTGAGTACCGGGATCCGATCACCCTCATCGCGACGGCTGCGTCCTGCAGCAGGTCGCTACGCCGGGCCATGAAGGCGGCCAAGATCTTGTCGCTTAGCCGGGGCTGGGTGGCGATGACCCGTCGGAGGGCCTCGACCGGGACGACGAGCACCTCGCCCGGCTCCGCCATCCGGGCAGAGACGAAAACCCGCGAGCCGGTCAGGAGGCTGAGCTCACCGAGGAACCGCCCGGCGCCGTGCGTGATGATCGGCTCATCCCGGCCGCTCACGGTGATTTCGACGAGTCCGGAGAGCACGACAAAGAAGTCGTAGGCGGCGTCTCCCTCGCGGTAGAGGTACTCGCCGGCGTCGACCCTTCGGCGAGTGCCAAGCGGTTCGAGGATCTCCAGCTCGGCCTCGTCGAGAGTGGGAACCGGTTGGTCGCTCACCGTGACCGCAGTAATGGGCAGCGGAGGTGTTGCTTCACGCGCATCGGATCTCCTTCGAGAGGGACGTCTTCCATTGACTCACGAGCCTGGTCACACGAGCGCCAGCATTTGCAGTCGCATGTCAGATGAGGGACAAGCTAACGACTCGCTCCTAGGATTCGCGTGCCCGCTTCACGCGCGTGGCCGCGTAACCAGGGCTACGGTCGACTGCTCACCGTCTTCCTCGACACCCCGATCGCTGGACGCAGCTCATGACGGCACGGCCGATGACCGCCAAGGAAGACCGAAGCTACGAGTCGGCCTGAAGGTCAACCGTCATCGCAGGACCCTAAACCGACGTGCGAGAAGACAAGGGGCGAATGGCTGCGGCCCTTGTCGAGTGTCGGGAGCTCGAAAGAAATGAGGTGCACCGGTTCACGGATTTGTTTCAACTCGACGCGATTGCTTGCTCGACGAGGGCCGCGGTCGCAATCAATAGGTCCTCGCTCCCCGCGGCCGCGACTAGCTGAAGGCTCGCGGGTGGGCGTCCTTCGGCGGGAACAGGCAAGGCGATCGCTGGGAGGCCGGCGAGACTGATCGGTGCGGTGAGAATCGGCATCCACCCGCCCCTCTCGCCGAGGTAGGGCGGCCGCCGGGCGAGGGTCGGCAGCGCCAGAACACCTAACCGCTCGACGGTTTTGCGGAACATCGACGACCACTGATCCCCCCGCTTCTTCGCCGAGCTAGCGATTTCGCTCGGAACATCCGAGTCTCGAAAGCGTTGCAGCGTGTCGGATCCAATCGTCTGTGCCGGGTCGTCGTCGAAGAGCGCGGCGTTACTCACAAGTGCCTCGACACCGACCAAGGTTTGCTGATCGCGCCAGGCCGATTCCCAGCCGTCGATGGGAACGGATTGCACGTCAAGTTCGGCCCGGCGAAGCGCCGCGTCGATGGCCTCCTCTATGACGGGGTCGATCTCGATCTGTGCGTTGAATTCGATCCGGCCGACCGCATCGGCGGGTCTTTCGGCCTGCTCGAATTTCGGTTCGAGAAGGCGCATGGCGCGGACGATGTCGGCGACATTCCTTGCCAACGGCCCGACTGTGTCGAAACTCGGCGCGAGCGGCCATACCCCGTCGATTGGAATCCGTCCGTAGGTGGTCTTCAGCCCGACCACCCCGCAGCAGGCTGCGGGAATGCGTACGGAGCCGGCGGTGTCGGTTCCGAGCGCCACGTCCGTCTCACCCAAGGCGACCGCTGCGGCGGAGCCTGATGACGAGCCGCCCGGAACGCGCCCCGGATCAGCGGGATTCGGAGGCGTTCCATACCACGGATTCACTCCGGTGACCCCGAACGCAAGCTCGTGCAGATTGGTCTTCCCGGCGATCCGCCCTCCTTGACCCCTCACGCGGGCGACGCAGCTCGCGTCGCGAGCGGCGACCTCAGCGCGAAGCGCGAGTGCGCGGCACCCCGCGGTCGTGATCGATCCCACCACGTCGATGTTGTCCTTCACCGCCACGATCGGGCCATCGCCCGTTCCGTGGTCGAACCTCTCGATCCAGATGGCATCGCGCTCCGAGCTCATCGCTTCGGACTCCGCGTACTCCCCGGGCGCTTCGGATTTCGACTGAGGAGCGTGCTCATCGTCCTCCGTGACGTGTGAACAGCAATCAAAGTTCGGACTTGCGCGAGGCGACAATCCTGCGAACTATCGCGACGAGAGTCAGGAATGCCGCCACCGACCAGAAGGCCGGAACCAATCGTCGGGCGATCGCGCCTCGTGCGAGTGCAATGACATCAACCGGATCGGTGGATCGGCCCTCGCCGACCGACGCGACTCGAGACTTCGTTGCGACGTCGTTTTCAGCTAGCGGCGGCTCGACAGCAACCTCATGGCGTGCAGATGTGTCGGGCACGGCTGCGCCAGGTTCGCGTCCGCGCTCGGCGGACACGTTGTGGAGCACCGTCGATTCGAGATTCTCGACGAACTGACCAAGCAGGGTCGATGAGATCTCGGCGAGTAGGCCTCGGCCGAACTGCGCGACTTTGCCAGTGATCTGGAGATCGGTCTCCACCTTCACCTTTGTGCCGGTGTCCGTCGGCCCGAGGCGCGCCGTGATCGTGGCCGATGCATTTCCCTGGCCGCGCGCCTCTCTTCCTTCGGCTCGTAAAGTTGCGACGAGAGCCGCGTCGTCTTTTTCCACAAATCGCGCGACCCCGCGGTACTCCACCGTGATGGCGCCGAGTTTGACCTTGACAACGCCGCGATATTCATCCCCCTTGACCTCTCTCAGTTCCGCCCCGGGCATGCAGGGGGCGATGCGTTCGATGTCGGTGAGCACCGTCCAGGTCTCATCGATCGGCGAGGTCACTTCGAACTCGTTGTTCAGCTTCATCTCGCACGCTCCTCACCGCGATCGGGTGCAACCTCTTGATGTACGGAAGGAACGCGACCGCGGTTGGCGTCTGCCTCCCGCTCAAGCGCCCGCGCCTGACCTGATGCTTCGAGCATGACTGCCTTCACGCGCTCGACGGCTTGCTTGTCCAATTCGGCGAACTCAAAGCCGAGCGCTAGCGCGGCCGCTTCTGGTTCGTCGGCCACTCGATCGACGAGGCCTATTCGCAGCGCCTCTTCGGCGCCGACCGCTCGCATCGTGAGGCAGAGATCCATCGCCCGTCCCCTGCCGATCAAACCCGGCAATGCCCACGAACCAACGGCGAGTCCGTGAGCCGGTCCAGGAAATCGGATCTCGCTGCCAGGCGCGACGACGCGAAGATCGCTCGCCACCAAGAGCTGAGCCCCCGCCCCCATCGCATGGCCGCGCGCTGCCGCAAGGATCGGCCGCGGAAACCTGACCATCAGGGAGTAGAGCTCATAGAGCCGGTCGCTTACCTCCTCACGTTCGCGGTCTGCCATCGAAAGGTCGAGCCCGGAACAGAAGCTGCCGTTTGCGCTCAGGACGACTACCGACGTGTCACCGTCATCTTCCGCGAAGGCGTCGATGAGGCACTCGACCATGGCGCGGTCGAGTGCGTTGCGACGTTCGGGGCGATTAAGCCGGAGTCTGAGGACGTCCGTTCGCGGTCGGTCGAAGTCGATCACGCGGCCACCCGGTCTCGCAACAGATCTCCTCGCTCAGATCATCGTGTAGCCGCCGCTCACCGAGAGCGTCTGGCCGGTGATATAGGAGGCGTGGTCGGAAGCAAACAAAAGCACCGGGCCAACCACGTCATCGGGGCGACCGAGTCGCCGTAGCGGGTACGACCGAGCGACCTTTTCGAGCAGTTCCTGGGTGAATTGCTCACCCTGCTCGCCGCGCCAGATCGACTCTGCCCCCGACGTGTCCGGATCGCCCGGGGTGAATCCCGGACAGACGACGTTCAAGGTGATGCCCATTTTTCCGACCTCCTTGGCGAGTGACTTCGTCATCGCAATCACACTCGCCTTCGTGCCGGAATAGACCGCCTCCCGCCACTCTCCGATTCGGCCTGCATCGGAGGCAATCGACACGACACGACCGCGGCGGCGCTCGACCATGTGGGCGAGAACCGGCCGGGTGAAGTTGATGAAACCCCACATGTCGACCGCGATCTCTTTTTCGAACTCCTCCCGCGGTTTGTCCAAGAAGAGACGATCGATCGTCCAGCCTGCGCAGTTGACGAGAACGTCGATCGAGCCCAGGCTCGCAATCGCAAACGCGACGGTAGCCTCGACGGATTCGGGATCGGTGACGTCAGTCGTTCGCGTAAGGATCGTTCCCCCGGACGCGTCAGCAGCGACGCGCTTCGCCTGCACCTCGTCGATGTCGGCGATCACGACATTCGCGCCTTCCTTGGCGAAGCCGATGCTAATCGCACGTCCGATGTTCGAGGCGCCGCCCGAAACGACGACGTTCGCACCCGAAAGACCAAGATCCACGGCTTCTCCCTACGCGAAAAGCAGTGACGGCGCGATCGCATCACGCAGAATCCGCAAGCGCTCAACGCGGCCCGATCCCATCAGCGGAAAGATGAAGCCATCGACGCCAGTCGCATGCAGAGTCGCGAGTCGCGCGTTGCACTCGTCCGCCGTTCCGGCGATGGCGAGCGTGCGGACGAGTTCTTCACTTATTACCTCCTGATGATCGGCACGCGTCGAAAGATGCTCTGAGTAGTCGTAGGCAGAGCGCGCGTGCGCGAACTCGGCCCGGTACTGGTTCAAGCTATCTGGAAGGTCGGCGACGTCGGCGAGCAACCGAGCCTGGGCCGTCGCCCAGGAGCGGACGTCGCGCAACGCCTTGCCGACGTCGTCGGCGACGGACATGGTCGACATCGCACAGATTTCAACTTCGGAGCGGTCGCGTCCTTCCTCGGCGATCCCGTCGAGCACCCAGTGGACCTGTCGGCTGAGCACGTCTTGTTGGGCCGGACCCATGACGATCGCACCGTCGGCAAAGCGCCCAGCGAGCCGGCACATCTTCTCCTGGGTCACCGCCAAGTACACCTTCACCGTCGTCGGGCGGTGCGCGAGCGTAAAGTGCCTTCCCTCCCACTCCCCCTCGCCGCCAGAAAACATTGCTCGAAAGAACCTGAGGGACGATTCGATCTCGCGCATCCGTGATGGGGACTTGCCGAGTCCATAGACCGCCGAGTCCCCGGCGCCGAGGCCGAGCAGGGCGCGACCTTGCGACAATTCGCCGATCGACGCGATCGCGTTGGCGGTGACCGTCGGGTGACGGGTGACAAGATTGGTCACCCCGGTGCCGAGCTCTAGTCGGTCGGTGGCGATGGCAGCGGTCGCCATTCCTACATAGACGTCTTTCATCGCCAGCTGCGAGTCGATGAGCCAGATGCGTCCCACCCCCTCGTCCTCCAAGCGCTTGGTAAATGCCATCCAATCGGCGAAGGACTCCCGCGGGCTGATCCCGATGCTTATGCTCAAGCGGCTCACGCTTATCGATCTCCTTATCTGTTCGATCGCGCTACGCGTCAAGGCTGCGAATGGCTTCGGCAACCTCTCTCGGTCGCTCGACAGGGATTGGGTGTCCGGTGGCGCCAATCACCCGCAGCGAGGCGTTCTTGAGGCCGTTGGCGATGATTTCTCCGGCGCGCGGCGGGCAGTGCTGGTCGGCTTCGCCAGACATCACGACGGTCGGCGCGACTATGCGTCCGAGCTCGTCGTCGAGGGGGTGTTCATGCAGGCCCGCCATGGCCCGGCAGGCGTTCGCGAATCCGCGCGGATCGGCCGTCGACTGACGGCGGATGACGAGACCCTCTTCGAGTTCGCCGGGTTCGTTGCGATAGACGTCCGCCGTGTCCTGGTCAAGGCGCTGGCGGAGCCCCGCTTCGCCCGACGCCACCGCCTCAGCGCGCTCTTGGTACCACTGCGCCGCCGCGGCATTCACCCGACTCGACGTCGCGACGAGCGCCAGCCCCGCCACACGCTCGGGTTGGTCTATGCCAACGCGCATCGCGACCGTGCCCCCGAGCGAAAAGCCGGCGATGATCGCTTGGTCGAGGTGGACCGCGTCCATTAGTCCGACGAGATCCGTGGCGAGCTGCGCGAGGGTGCCGTCCGGCTCACCGAGTTCGGTTTCGCCGTGGCCACGGAGGTCGTAGAGGAACACGTGGTGATCGAGAACGAGGTCGGGTAGCACCTTTCGCCAGGCGCGGTGGTCGTCGGCGAGCCCGTGCACAAGCACGACTGGTCGCCCGCGCCCGACTTCGCGCCACGAGACCGAGATGCCGTTAGCGGTGGAGCGCACACTCGCCTCCTGAGTTGAGCGGCGCGTCGGCGAACGCGCTCGCGGCGCGCTCGCGCAATTCGTTGCGCGCCACTTTGCCGGAGCTACCGAGCGGTAATTCCTCGACCACGAGGAGGCGCTCCACCCACTTGTAGTGGGCAAGACCGCGCTCCGCGAGAAATTCGCGTAACGACTCGAGAGTCAACTCGTGTTCAGGACGAACGACAACGCAGGCTGCGATGCGTTCGCCCAGGTCCGAGTCGGCGAGACCGACAAGACAGACCTCGGCAACATCCCGGTGCTCGAGGAGAACGGCCTCGACCTCGTACGGATTGATGTTCTCCCCGCCCCTGATGATGATGTCCTTCGTCCGCCCGACGACGTGGACGAAACCGTCGTCGTCGATGAAACCGACGTCGCCAAAGTGCGCCCAGCCGTCCTCCGCGAACGGGCCGTTTTCCTCGTTCCAGTACCGCTTCTGCACGAGCGGGCCGCGCATGCAGATCTCGCCGACCTTCCCGGGGCCTAACGACCGGCCATCGGAGTCGCAGATCATCGCCTCGGCGCGTGCGTGCGGCCGTCCGACCGTGTGCCAACGCTTTTCTGGCGGATCGTCCGGGCTCGCGACAGCGAGCTGACCGATGTCCATCGCGCCGTAGAAAGCACACAGACGCGACCCGGTGAGTCGCTCCCAGTTTTCGGCGAGATCCGGCGGCATCGGCGCGCCGGCTACCGCGGTCACGCGCGCCAACGCCAGTGCTGCGGGATCGAACTGCTCGTCGCGAAACATCCGACCGATCATCGTCGGCACGCCGCCGATGACGGTCGCCCGCGACTCTCGGGCGACCCGAAGCCCGAGGTCGGCAGAGAATCGTCGTTCGCTGGTCATGACGAGACAGGCGCCGACGCGCAGCGAGTACAGGCACATCTCCCCAACGCCCTGGGAGATCGGCGAGAGCGGCAGTACCCGGTCGTCCGGCACGATGCCGAGCCGGCTCGTGAATCCTTCGAACGTCAGCTGCTTGAGCTCGGCCGAAAGTGCGGCGAGCTTGGGCGGTCCGGTCGTGCCGGACGTCAGCGCGATCTGGACGATCTCTTCCGGCTGCGTCGGATACGGCTCGATCGCTGCGGTACTGCAACGCCCGACGGCCGCAACTTGGCCGACGTCGACCACGAGACGAACACCCGGTGCCGACTTCGCGACGTCACGCAGACCGTCAAGGGCCTGCTCGTCGGTAACGGCGACGGCAGCTGACGAACGTGAGAGCACTGAGAAAAGCTCATAGCTCCCGAGCGAAGGCGCGAGCGGCAAAGTCACGGCGCCGAGTGCCGGGATGGCGATCTCGAGCGCGACGTACTCCCACGCATTCGGGAGCGAGACCCCGACGACCTCGCCCCGTTGCACTCCGAGCTCCTCAAGCGCCCGCATCGCGCCCCGAACCCGATCGAAGAACTCGGCAAACGAGATCGTCGCGCCGTCCTCATAGATCGCTGGCGCGTCCGGCCGGCGCGCCGCGTGCGCGGCAAGGTAGGTGAGCGGGCGATACGGAGCGGGTTCCGTCATCGCCCCGACCACTTCGGCACTCGCTTTTCGTTGAACGCAGCGGCTCCCTCCGCCGCGTCTTCGCTCGACAACACCTCGGCGGCGAGCTTGGCGTTCAACTCCCAGAGTTCACCCTCAGAGGTCTCGAGCGAGCGTCGCAACAACTGTTTCGAGGCACGCAGCGCGAGTGGCGCGTTCTGGGCGATCCGTTGTCCGATCTCTATGGCAGTCTCGAGCGCGCGTCCGCGTTCGACGACGCGGTTGACGAGACCGAGGCGTTCGGCGCGTTCGGCGTCGATCGTCTCGCCGGTAAACGCGAGCTCGAAAGCCGCGGGCGGAGCGATCCGGCGCGCCAGACGGACGAGGCCCCCGGACGCGGCGAAAAGTCCCCGCTTCACCTCAGGAAGTCCAAAAGTGGCGTGATCTGCCGCAACAACGAGATCGCAGGCGAGGACAATCTCGAAGCCGCCGCCGACCGCGGCACCGTTGACCGCGGCGATGAGGGGAAACGGAAAATCACGGCGCACAATGCCGGCAAATCCTCCCGGGACGAGATTGATGGAATCCGCCTCACCACGGCGCACGGCTCCGAGGTCCATTCCGGCGCAAAAGACGCGATCTCCGGCGCCGGTGAGCACGACGGCGCGCACCTCGTCGTCGTGCTCGAGCTCGTCAAAAACGTTGGCGAGGGCGTGCGACGTTTCGAAATCGATCGCGTTTGCCACCTTCTCCCGGTCGATGACGAGGATCTCCACCGCACCGCGGCGCTGCCGACCGAGCGGCATCAAAAACGACCGTCCGCGCCGTCTGCTGAGATGTCGGCTCCGATCACGGCGCGGTACCAGATCTGGGCGAGAACCGAGGCAACGTTCGGGATCTCGTCTATCGAGGCGGGACCGTATTCCTCATCGATGAACGCCTGCGCCGCGTAGGCATCCACCATGGCAAGCAGAGCGCGGATGGCGATCTCGGGATCGAGCGGCGGTGCCGATCCGAGAGCGAGGTCCTGTTCGAGGCGCGCCCGCATCCGTTCGCGCAGCGCCTTCCGCATCGACCACCACGTGTCACGCACGGTGTCGGACGTCGAAACAAGACTCAGTGCAAGGCGCAAGAACGTGCGCTCTTCGAAGAACGCCTCGAGGTACGCAACCGTCGTCCGTTCGAAGTTCACCTCGGGGGGATCGTCGCGGCGCCAGATGCCCCGCGACGCCTTGTACATCCTCCAGAACGAGTTCGATAGAACGAGGTGCAAGAGGTCCTCTTTGCTCTCGAAGTACCGGTAGATCGTTCCGACGGACGTCTTGCTCGCCCGCGCGATGTCGGCCACGCCGATGTTGTCGTAGCTCGACGCCGTTCGGAACAGCTGCTCGGCTGCCTCGATGATCCGCTGACGCGTGCGCTCGCCACGCGCCGTCGGAGCGAGGGCCGGCGCGTGCACCCACGTCGGCGCCTCGACCGTCCCATCGAAGGACGCTGCCATCTCGATCTCGTCGGGCGCGACCCGACTCGTCGTCGTCTCCGTCATGACATCCCCTCGGCGATGTCGGTCGCCGAATGTCCGTTGAAGGCGCGGAACAGTTGCAACGGCGTTCCCGGAAGCGAGTTGAGCGCACCGCCACGATCGCTGATCGCATCGGAGAGAGCACAACCCACTGCACCCACGGCGCCGATCGTCCCCGCTTCACCAACCCCTTTCGCACCGGATTCGCTCCGTGCGGTGAACAAGCGGGGGTCGTCGGCGAGAGCGAGATCGAACTCCGGCGCCTCGCTCACGGTCGGAAGCAGATAGTCCATGAAGGACGACGTGAGGATCTCGCCGTCGTTGCTGTAAATATGCTCCTCCAAGATGGCGTCGCCGATTCCCATGACGATCCCCCCGCGCAGCTGTCCGAGGACCACCTGCTCGTCGAACACGCGTCCGCAGTCCTCGAGCGCCGAGATCTTGCGCACCTTGGCGACAAAGGTCTCGGGGTCGACGTCGACGACGGCAAGCACGGCGCAGTTCGGATAGGTCGGGCCGCCGTCCCAGTAGCCTGACTCGACGACGGGTACCTCGAAGGTGCGCCCCGCGCGCGGAGCGTCAGGAAAGTACAGCCAGTGGGCGAGCTCTTTAAGGCTGACGCTCGCGTCGCCCGCGCCACTTTCGAAGCGCTCACCTTCGCGCTTCACTTCGTCGATGGCGCAAGAGAGGTACCCCGCTGCCGCCTCGACGAGGCGCTCGGACATCCGCGTCGACGCCCGGAGCGCGGCACTCATTTGCGCGACAGCGAAGCGCGACGCAAAGGTGCCGGTCCCTTTCGGACAACGCCCGGTGTCCCCCTCGACAACCGAAACGTCGCCCGCTTCGACGCCGAGCACGTCGGCGACCTGTCGCTGGCAGATGTCCGCGTGGCGTTGGCCGGCGTCGGCCGAGCTGAGCGCGACGACGAAGGTTCCGTCCTCGCGTAACTCGACGCGAGAGGCGTCGTAGCCGGGAACCTCGGTTACGCCGCGCCCGCGATAAATCGTGCTCCCCGGTGCGCTGTGCTCGGCGAACACCGAGAGCCCGACGCCGACGAGCGGTGACTCGCTCGGCATGGGAGCCGGCGATCCAGACCGAGCGAGCGCCGCCTTCACCCGATCGTCCTCATCGAGGCGGTCGAGCAGACGTTCGAACAGTTCGCGCGGGTCGCCAGAATCGATCAAGCCGCCGATCGGATGCTGGTACGGGATGTCGCCCGCGCCGAGCAGGTTCCGCCGGCGGATCTCGATCCGGCTCACCTCAAGCTCTCGCGCTGCTTCATCCAACAGTCGTTCGGTGGCGAAATTCGCCACCGAACCGCCAACGCCGCGATACGCACCCGACGGGCACTTGTTCGTCGCGATCCCCCGCGAGGTGATCCGAGCGGCGGCGACGCGATAACTGCCAAACAGGTGCACCGAGGTACTCGATGGCTCAAGCGCAACCGACAGCGGGTACGACGAGTGAGCGCCGACGTCGACGGTGATTTCGGCGTCGACCGCGGCGATCGCCCCGTCCATCGCAAACCCGACGCGCAGCCGCACCCGCTCGTCGTGCGCGTGGTTGCTCGCCACGAGATTCTCCCAGCGATCCTCCAGCCACGCGACGCGACGGCCCAAGTGGTGGGCGACCCACGCGACGAGGCACTCCTCAGCCGCCACCTGGCATTTGAGCCCGAACCCACCCCCGACATCGGGGACCACGACGCGCACCGACTCCTCTCGCCGTCCGAGCACCGTAGAGACGGCGACACGCAGGATGTGCGGAATCTGCGTTGAGGTGCAGACGACCAGCTCTCCGGTGAGCGGCTCTTCGTAGCCGAGGACGCCGCGGTTTTCGAGCGGACAGGCGCTCTGGCGGGCGAGCTGGAAGGTCCGTTCGACGACGACGTGAGCCGACGCGAGCAACGCTTCCACGTCGCCAGCTCCTCTCTGCCCCGAAAAAAGGACGTTCGAACCGGCTTCGGGTCGCACCAATTCTGCGTTCGCCTGGGCGACGTCGACGTCGACCACCGCGTCGAGCGGCTCGTAGTCGATGGCGGCGAGTTCGCATGCCTCCTCGACACTTCCTCGGTCGACACCGACGACGAGAGCGATCGGCTCGCCGACGAAGGAGACGTACTCATCGGCCAGAAGTCGCCAGTCGTAGGTCTTTCCAGGTCCGAAGCGGACGGGAAGCGGGCCGACGTGACCGAGAAGATCCTTTGCGTCGAACGCCGCGACGATGCCGGAGCTCGCCTTCACCTCGGTGAGATCGACGCTGCGCAGTCGGGCGCGGGCAAGCGTGCTGCGAACGAATCCGACCGCGAGCGTGTCGGTCGCCGCGAGGTCGCCGACGTAGCTGCCACCGCCGCGCGCGAACCGTCCGCGACCGTCGGTGTTGCCGGGAACCTGCAGGCTGCTTTGGGGCATTTACCGGTCACCGTCCTCGCGCAGTCGACCCGCCGAGGCGAGCACCGATTCGAAAGTGTCGACGATCGGCTCGTAACCCGTGCAGCGACAGATCTGGCCGGAGAGCTGGTCGGCGATGGCCGATTGCTCGATCGCCTCGCCGCACGCGAGCAGCTCCTCGAGGGCGACGACCATGCCCGATGTGCAGAAGCCGCATTGGAAGGCGCCGTTATCGACAAACGTCGACTCGATCTCTTGCCAGGCGTCGCCGCGTCGCCGGGCAATTCCCTCGGCGGTCGTGATCGCTCGCCCGTCCGCTTGCACGGCGAGCGTGAGACACGAGCGCACCGCTTGCTCATCGATGAGGACTGCGCACGCTCCGCACACACCTTGCTCGCACCCGAGATGAACGCTCGTCGCGCCGAGTTGTGAGCGCAAGACATCCGCGAGACTCACTGACGGTTCGACATCGATCTCGACGCGCTCGCCGTTGAGCTCGAACGCCACCTTTATCATGCAGCCGCCTTTTTCTCGCCATCCGACGCGCTGACGTACGCTCGGCGCGCGACCACCGCCGCGAGATGCCGACGAAAGCGCGCGTCGGCGTGGCTGTCCTCGACGACGTCGCCGAGGATCGACACGAACTCTTCCCAGTACGCGTCATCACTCGAAGACCGAGCTCGGTCGAGGTCGAGCTCGAAACGTCGCGGTTTCGCCTCGACGCCGAAGAAGGTGACCGTTGCTTTCGTACGCGCGTCATCGTCGTCGAGGACGCAGATCGCTCCAGCGAGTGCGAAGTCCCCGGCGCGCAGCGCGACCTCTGCAACTCCCGCCAGCCTGCCAGCCGGAGTTGGGAAGGACACGCGAGTTACGAACTCGTTGTCACGAAGCGATGTCTGGTACGGACCTGTGACGAACGACTCGACGCGTTCGCGACGGGTCCCGTCCACGGATGCAATCACCACCTCGGCGTCCAGAGCGATGCACGCAGCAGGAAGCTCCGCAGCCGGATCTGCGTGCGCGATCGATCCGCCAACCGTTCCTCGGTTTCGGATCGGCGGGTGGCCGATGAGGCGAGCGACCGCGGCGAGCACCGGAATGTTCGTGCGCACCGCTGCGCTCGACTCGAGTTCGCTGTGCGTCGTGATTCCTCCGACTTCGAGCACGTTCTTGCCATCCTGTCCGGAATCGAACCCCGCCAGCGCGTCGATACGTGTCAGGTCGACGAGGATCGATGGGCGCGCCAAACGCAACGCCATCAAAGGCAGCAGACTCTGTCCTCCGCCGAGTGGGCGCGCCCCGTCCACAGCGAGCATCTCGCAGGCTTCGTCGAGGCTTCCGGCACGGCAATAGACGAACGGTGGGAACTTCATCGCTTCACCACCATCACGACGCCGCCACCGTTTTCCCCACCACCGAGGTTCTGGCAGAGCCCGACCGACGGCCGCGGCTCAATCTGGCGCGCGCCGGCATCTCCGTTCAACTGTCGCGCGATCTCGATCAGCTGCGCGACCCCGGTCGCGCCAACAGGATGACCCCGGCCGAGCAGTCCGCCGTCGGTATTCGTCGGTAGGCGCCCCCCGAGAGAGGTCATCCCCTTCGCTGTCCAGACGAGACCCTCGCCTTCTGGAACGAGCGAGAGGGCCTCGAGTCGGAGCGGCTCGGCGATCGTGAAGGCGTCATGCACTTGCGCGACTTCCACATCGCCGGGCCCGATCCCGGCCAGTTCGTACGCCTGGCGGGCAAGGCGCGAGGTGAACGACTCCGGTACTCCGACGGCACGTGATTCCGCCGCTTCCGGGGTTCCGATGCTCCAACTCGCGATCCGCGCGCGTCTCGACCTGGCGCCGCCCTTGGCTCGTCCCAGCACAACCGCCGCCGCGCCGTCGCTCGTCGGGCAGCACTGCAGTCGTGTGAGCGGCGACGAGACCATCGGCGAGGTGAGCACCTCTTCGACCGAAGTCTCGGACCGCATGTGCGCGTCGCCGTTCAGCGCGGAGTGCGTGCGGCTCTTCACGGTGACTTCCGCGAGCGCGGACTCCTCGGCCCCGTACATGTCGAGATAGCGGCTCGCCTTCAGTGCGTAGCGAACCGGTTGGAGATCGAAGCCGAGAAACTCATCATCGCCGCCGTGAGGCTGGCTGAGTCGGACGAAGCCCGACCCCATCTTCTCGAAACCGACGACGAGCACCCTCTCGTGTTCCCCGGCGCGAAGTGCCAGAGCGGCGAGTGCGATCGCGGTCGCGCTGCTCGCGCACGCCTGATCGAGATTGATGACGGGGATCCCACGTATCCCTGACGCGGCGAGCACCGCTGCGCCGCCACCGCTTTCGGGATTCGAGTGTCCCGTGTACACGGCGTCGATCGACTCGAGCGGAACCACGGCGCTCGCGAGTGCGCGCTCGATCGCCGTCCGTGCCATTGCGGCTGGGAGCTTGTCCGGAAATCGACCGAACGGATGGACGCCGTAGCCAAGGACCTCGATGCCACTCACGGCGCACCACCCGTGACGAGAAAGTGCGCGCGATGGAGCCGGACGTAGGAGATGACCTCACCATCTCGCACGACTTCGTCAAGATCGAGGACGACGCGGTCCCCGACGTGCAGCTTGTCGTCAGCGTCGGCGACACCGAAGCTCTCCGCGCCATCGACCAAGCGGACAAGTGCCACCGCGTAAGGGGGTGCGAGGACGACGTCGTCTGGCACTCGCGCGACAGTCGTCACGGCGAGCACCTCGCCCATTGGGTCGCTCCCCGTTTCGTCGAGCACTCCGCCGCAGCGACGGCACGTCGCCCCCGACCAGGCAAGGGCGGAACAGGCGCTACATCGAAGCACGGCGGGCCGTTGCCGCTCGTCTCGTTCGATCGAGTTCGTAAACCCGTAATCCATCCGGTTCCGTTCAGTCGGCCTCAGCGAATTCGCCGTCGTCTTCACCGTTATCGGCGGTCCAACTCGTCGTACCGCTGGTCGAGGAGGTACCTCGCGTATTCGTACCGCGGCTGGAACAGCGACACGTGCACATATGGTTCGCCGTCGGGGACGTCGAAGCGAGCGCGCGTGCCGGCGAGGATCAACACGGCGTCGCCTTCACGGATCGACGTCGTCAAGACTTGCTGGTGGTTTGGGGGCAGCGTGTAGGTCACCTCCGCCGAGCCGCCGAGGCAAACGTGAAACTCAGAGTGCCAAAACGCCCACTCCGTCGAGCGCCCAGCGTCGAATGCCTCCCAGCACACGACGCCCTGGGGGTCGTTGATCGGAAAGGTCAGGCGGAACGACTCCTTGTCACCGGGCGACGTGCCGCCGAAGACCGTTGGCTCACGCCTGAGGAGCTCTTCTCTGTCGAGATGAGTGATGATCACTTCGCCTGCCTCTCTTTTTTCACTCGGTCGCATCGCTTCGCAACGTCTGCCGCTACCCCACCCGCCGCAATCGCATGCCCAAGGACCCGGGCGCCGCGCCGCGCCCGCGGGCGCGAACCGCCCAGGCGATCAAGATCACGACCGCGCCGATGTACGGCATCATGTCGAGGAAGTCCGACGACACCGGCCAGCCGAGGGCACCTCCAAGATCGGCGAGGATAAGGAGCAGACCGAAGACGTAGGCACCGACGATGAGGCGCATCGATCGCCAGGCAGAGAAGATCACGACGGCGAGCGCGATGAAGCCGCGCCCGGCAGTAACGTCGATTCCCCACTCACCGATGGCGATCACGGCGAGCACGGCACCGGCGAAACCACCGAGAAGGCCGTTCACCCCGACATAGACGAAGCGCCATGGGCGCACGGCGATTCCCGCGCCGGCCGAAGCCGCAACGGGATCCTCGCCAATCGCGCGCAGGTTCCTCCCGTGGCGCGTTTGGCTGAGCACCCAAGCTACGAAGAACGGAAGGACGAACGCGAGGTACACCGGCCACGGATACCGGCCGATCAGTGCCTTCACCACCGGGATGCGGTCGATACCTGGCAGGCCGACGTTCGTCGACTGACTGTTGACGGTCGAGTTCTCGTAGTTGCTGCCGATCAATTGGGAAAGTCCGAGTCCGACGAACCACACCCCGAAGCCCGGTAAGACCTGTTCGGTCCCGAATACGACCACCGGCAGCGCGTAGAAGATCAGTAGAAACGCCGCGCCGGCGAGAGCGCCGGCGAGCAGCCCGAGATTGGCATCGTGCGTGTGAAGAGTCACGACGACACCGGTCACCGCCCCCATCAACATGAGCCCTTCGATGCCGATGTTGATCATGCCCACCGTCTCGCCGAGCATCTCCCCCGTCGCCGCGAGCAGCAGAGGTGTCCCCGCCAAGATGGCCGCTGCGAAATAGAGCTCGAAGGTGTGCACCGCGAACCTCAGACTTCCCCGACGTCGCGCCCGATCAGGGCGGCATCGCCAGGTGTCGAAAGCGCGACGACTCGATCGGAGGAGGCGCGATCCGCGCCGTTATCCGGCGGTCGTCGCACCATTCGGAAGTGGGCGGCGACCTCGGCTATCGTCGCCAGCAGAAGGAGCAGGCCAATCAAGATGAAGACGTCTTCAGATGAGACGCCGTAGATCTGGACCGCCTGTCCAACGGACAACAGGATCGCGAACAGACACGCCATGACGATGACTCCGAGGATCGACCCTCCCGCCAGGACGGCGACGGCGATCCCGAGGTAGCCGGTGTTGTTCGAGAGCCCCGGAGTCAGCTGGTAGGAGTTGCCGGCGAGCTGTAGGACGCCGCCTATGCCCGCCAGCGCTCCGCCGAGCAGCAGGCTGAGGGCGATCATCCGACGAACTCGCACTCCGGCGTATGAAGCGACGGATCGTCCCGAACCGACGATGAGCGTTCGATAGCCGAAAATTGAATACCGAACGCCGACGCCCACGACAATCGTCAGTGCCACGGCGATGATCAGACCCGAGTCGAGTCCGCCAGCGAGGTGGACGAGCGGCAAGTGAGACTGGGTCGGCAAGAAGCGGCTTTCGATCGTGCCGCCTTGCGTGTTCGGATACCGCCAGGTGCCGGTAATCCAGTACGCGACCCACGAGATCATGACGAGGTTCAGCATCAGCGTGGTGATGATCTCGTTGACGTTCAAATAGGCCCTGGCGAGCATCGGGATGGTCACCCAAACCGCGCCGCCGACCGCGCCGGCGACGAGCATCCCGATGATCAACAGTGGACCAGGAGCGTGCGGCCACTCGAACGCCAATCCGGTCGCCAGCCAGGCGCCAGCGAAGAATTGCCCTTCGCCACCGATGTTCCACAGTGCGACGCGGCGCGGAATCTGGACGGCGAGAGCGGTCAGGAAGAACGGCGTCGCCAGCACGACGAGCTCCTGTAGGCCGGGCTGGGTCGTGAACGTGGTGCGGAGCACCTGCCCGAGGACGTCCGGAATGTGCACCGTGGCGACGAGATAGATCGCCGCGACGCCGAGGGCGATCACGATCGCGACCAGCCGGTAAACCCAGCTGCGCGTCTCGGATGCTTCTTCGCGAATAAGGGTCCAACGCGTGTGCACTGACCGGAATCCGATCCGTCGCAGCACCCCGGCGTCGCCGATGACAGCCATCGCGCCGCTCACGCCTCGACACGCGCCACGGTCGGTTCCGCGACGACTTGCTGGCGGGATCCCCCCATCAGCATCCCGAGGTATTCGCGCGAGGGGGGTTTTCTCGTGTTATCGATTTCGCCGACGATGCGCCCGGCGAAGAGCACGATGATCCGGTCGGAAAGTCCGAGGACTTCGTCGAGGTCCTCGGAAATCAACAACACCCCGATACCTTCGTCGCGGGCCGAGAGCAGAACCCGCCAGACCCGCTCGGCCGCCCCGACGTCAAGTCCGCTCGTTGGGTGCACGGCGACGAGAAAGTCACGAGCCGCCCGGAGCTCGCGAGCAATCAGAAATCGCTGGATGTTGCCGCCTGAGAGGTTGCCGACCTTGACCTTCGGATCACGCGTCGACACCTGGCCCGCGGCGAGCACCTCTTTTGCGAAACGGTCTACTTCGCCACGTCGCAGCCACGCGCCGCGAGTAAGGCGCTTTCGATCAGCGTCGACATCTAGCGCCTTCATGATCGCGTTGTTTGCGATCGATTCGCGCAGGATCATTCCTGTCGTGAGCCGATCCTCGGGGATGAAGCCGACGCCAGCGCGCACGAAGGCGACGGCGCTCTTGCCGGTGAGTTCCTCACCGCGCAGATAGATGGACCCGGATTCGACAGGTCGCACTCCCGTAACGGCCTCAGAAAGTTCGCGTTGACCGTTTCCCGCGACGCCGGCGACGCCCACGATCTCGTGCATTCGCACTTCGAATGACACATCGTTGAGAACCACCGATCCGCGCCTGTCGCGCACCCTGAGACATTCGGCGCGGAGGATCGCCTCATGCGATGAGCATGACGATGAGCGAGCCTTGAGCACGACATCTATGTCGCGACCGAGCATTTCCCGCGCGAGCAGACGCTCGTCGAACTCGCCCGCGGCGAGTGACGCAACGCGCTCGCCTGAACGGAGCACGGTAACCCGGGTTGATACCTCGACCACCTCACGTAACTTGTGCGTGATGAACAGAACGGCGCGTCCGTCATTTGCGAGATTGCGCATAACGCGGAATAGGACCTCGACTTCTTGAGGGGTGAGCGTCGCCGTCGGCTCGTCGAGGATGAGGATCGATGCTCCCCGGATAAGCGCGCGCAGAATCGCGACGCGTTGCTGCTCGCCGACGGAGAGGTCGCGGACGCTCACCTTCGGGTCGAGCTTGAAGCCGTACCGTTCGATCATCGCCGCCGCCTGCGCCGCGAGCG
Source organism: Acidimicrobiales bacterium (assembly GCA_049696635.1). Classification (GTDB taxonomy): domain Bacteria; phylum Actinomycetota; class Acidimicrobiia; order Acidimicrobiales; family Bog-793; genus CAVRXQ01. The sequence continues at coordinate 45,577 of JBAVUF010000341.1, forward strand.
ACCTCGTTCCCGAGATGCGACGAGCACCGTCCCATCCGATGAAGAGGTTCTCCGCGACACTGAAGCGCTCCACGAGCTGATAGTCCTGGTGGACCATGCCGACGCCATGGCGCATCGCTTGTTTCGGTGACGACGGCCGATACTGCTCGCCGTCGATCCGCATAACGCCGGAGTCTGGTGCGAATATGCCGGCGACGACTTTCATCAGCGTCGACTTTCCGGCCCCGTTTTCGCCGAGGATCGAATGCACTTCCCCGGCATAACTGTCGAAGTCGACACCGCGCACCGCTTCGAGCAGCCCGAAGGACTTTCTGACCCCCCGCAGCTGCAACTTGGCGGTGCGCGCGTCATTTCCCTCCGGGAGGGGCACGACCGTCTGAGTGTCGACGGTTCTCACCTCCCTGCCACGACAACGATTGCGACGTCGACTAATGACCGCGTTCTTACTTGCTGATCGTCACTCCGCGGACGTACCAGTTCCACTGGTCGTAGATGTACATCGTGCTCAGGCACTTACCCTTCGACACCCGAAGCTTGCCCGAAGTGTCGTAGATCGGGCCGCAGAATAAGTTCTTGCCGCTTTTCATCTGCGCGTATGTGGCGTTGACCTTGGTGCGGACGGACTGCGGCACCTTGGAACCCCACGGCGCCAGCCTCAGTCCCGGCCCGAACCCGAACACTTCGATCCTGCCGCCGCGGAACGTCCCGTCGGCAACCTGCTTCGTCAGCTGCTCCAGCGCCGGAGCCCAGTTGATGATCTGCGACGTCACGAAGGAGTTTGGTCCTGACGAAACGCTGTTGCCCCAGCTGCCGAGTCCCCAGACGTGACGCTTCTGCGCGACGACGACGGCAACCGGGTCGTTTTCGGTGGATCCGATGACGTCAGCTCCCGCGTCGATGAGCGCGTTCGCGTCCTCGGTCTCCTTCGGCGGGTTGTACCACGAGTTGACGACATCGACGATCGCCTTGCAACCAGGATGGGTTGATTGGCAGCCCAGGACGAGCGCGTTGAGCGTTTCGTTCACCGGCGCCGGGAGGTTCGAGAACGCCGCAAGGAATCCGATCTTGCCGGTCTTGGTCAAAAGTCCCGCCGCCATACCCTCGAGGTACGCCGGTAACCAGTTTTCGTCGTAGAGCGAAACGACGTTGTTCGGGAAAGGTTTCACGCCGTTGCTTTCGACGCACGCCACCTTCGGGTACTTGGCGCACGCGGCGTAAAAGAGCGAACCACCGTCACCCGGATCGAAAAGGATCTTCGCTCCAGATGCCACCATGCCCTCGCCGGTAGTCGTCCATTGGCTCGTATATGGCGTGTTCTGCGTGTAAGTCGCCTTGATCCCGAGGTTGTGCTCGAGATACTGCTGGGCGAGGTACCACTCCTCGTCATAGCCCTTATCGCCGACCGAACCGTCATAGATCCAGCCGGTCTTCAGCCCGACCGTCGTCGATCTCGACCTTCCCGTCTTGTGCGACGTCTTCGCCGCCGACGCGACCGTCGCACTTCCCGCGACGACAATCGAAAGCGCGCCCAGTACTAACGCGACCTGGGCCACGCCGGGAAAGCGCTTCCCGAACCTCGAGACTTTCGCTCTTTCGCTCATGCTCCCCCTCCTTAGTTTGTCGAATGTGGAATGAACATCGTCGAGCACTCGGTCTCGTGACTTCGCCGCTCGCACTAGGTCGAAGCCTGCGCCGCGGCAGCCGTGACGTGCGCGCCGACACTCGTGACTCGCGCCGCATCCTCACCGGTACCCTCAACCCGCGCGATCACATCGCTGACCGAAGCGACTTCACAGAATCCCGCAGCAAGCGTCGACAGTACGACGCGCTGCACTTCCGCGTGGCTGATTGGACCCCAACCGAGGTCGGGAATGTCGAGCGCCGCGTTCCCATCCGAGAGGAAGATGACTCGGTAATCACGGAACATCGCGTCGCGCGCAGTCGATTCGCAGCAAATATTCGTCGCTACCCCGCCGACGATGAGCGTCGTTATTCCTTTCGTGTGCAACACGGTCTCGAGGTCGGTGTTATAAAACGCGCTGTATCGAGACTTCCGGATGACGATCTCACCTGGGGCCGGTGCGAGCGCATCGACGACCTCGACACCTCGTGTCCCCTCAATCAAGGTAATCGGACGGCGATCCGAATCGACGAGGTGCGTGAAAGACTCCGCCATACGACCCATGTCGCTGCCGTCGGCGCGGTGCATATGAGAGGTGTACAAGACTTCGACGCCAGCCCGTCGACAGACATCGATCAGCTCGGCGAGCCTCGGGATGATCTCCCGTCCGGCGGCGCACTCTTGGGGGACGCCGGGCTCGAGAAAGTCGTTAGTCATGTCGACCACGACGAGCGCGGTCGAATCCCGATCGACGCGGAAACGCTCCACGGGTTCCCCCTTAAAGGTGTCTCACAAATCCGGCGTCCACGCTCAGGGCAGGCTTGCCCGCGTTCGTGAGTCCTGATTCATGATTTACGTCTGAGATGGGACCATATCTGCGCGAAGCGAGAGCGTCAAGACATCACAGCGCCGTCATAGGAGCTATTCGACGGCGGCGTTACGCCTCGTGAACCCACAGCGGGGAGGCGCCAGGTGTCGAGCGGAGGTCCTTCCAACGTCGGGGCTTTCCGTCCACGAGCCCGGTTTCGTCGACTTCGCCGCTGTCTAGCGCGCGTGCCGTGAGTTCGAAACGGAGTCCGGTCTCCTCGCGAAGGCACCTGGACAGTTCCACCGTGATCAATCCGATCGCGTCAGCGCCGACCGTCGGTTCGAGCGCGAGCTCCATTGACAGCCGCACCTGGGCGCGAGCGTCGATCCACACGACCGCGTTGTAGTCGAGCACGGACGGCGTCGAAAGAACGACGCGGTCCACGATGTTGGGCCAAAGATTGCGATCTCGAATCCGCAACATGTCGTCGATTCGCCCGACTGAACCGGCCTCGATCCCATCGAAGCAACGCCCGCAGGGACACGAAGTGCCCGAGCGAAAGGTCGCCCGATCGCCGGTACCGTACCGAACTAGCGGCATCGCACGTCGCCCGAGCACAGTGAGCACGATCTCGCCTTCGTCGCCCTCGTCGACGTGTTCGTTGGTCTTCGGGTCGATCACTTCGAGGACGTATTGGTCAGGCAAACCGTGGATAACGCCGGGCCTACCTTGGGCAACCATCCCTCGCTCGCATGTCCAGGCTATGCACCGTTGACTGCTGCCATACTGCTCGTACAAAGTGGCTCCCCATGCCTCCGACCACCGTTCCGCGATTTCGACGTTCCATCCACCTCCCGTCAAAAGAATCGATTTAAGACCGGGAAAATCGCGCCGCAATTCGTAACCATTTTCCGAGGCGAGATACATCAGTCGTTGGAGGTAATGGCTCCCGAGGAGCATCTGTTCAACACCATATCGATGCATATATTCGAGACGGCCGATTGTGCGTTGACCACCAAGGCGAATCGTGTTGCAGCCGAGCTCGTATAGCGCGAGCGTCCACCAGTAACCCGCTGCCGTCATCCCCACAGGGAAGTACAACGCGACGACTGTCCCTTCGGTGGCGCCCGCCCAGATAAATCCCGCCTTTTCCGCCCTGACGATCGCGTTCAGATCGGCGGCGTCGAGCGCCTGCACCTCGCGTCCTGCAGCGGTCGTTCCACTCGATTCAACGACGTTCACAATCGAAGAGGACGATCCGCCAAGGCGGCTCCCGTAAGGCGGATGGTCGGCGATGTCATCGAGGATGTCAGTTTTGCGCACGATTGGGAGATCACGAAGACCCGCCACACCACGGACGCGGTCGAGACGAATGCCTTCCTTCTTGTAACGGGATGTGAAGAACGCGTTCTTTTGGATCGCGTCGAGGGTCTCCGCCACAAGGCTGTCTTGAAGTCTTCCGATCTCACGAGCGTCGAGCGTTTCCAATTCTCGATCGAAATACCGCGGAGTACTTGTGATCACGATCGCGAAGACCTCCGCGTCATTATTGGCATCCCTTCCTCGTCACCCGACGCTGGAGCAACCAATGCTCGCTGATTCCTTACTTCCTTCTCTCGAATTCTGCAGGAAGATCGCGGCTTCGGCTGTCTACCAGCGGAGTTCACGGCTTTCAACAAGCAGGGACGCGGTCGGTTGCGCTCGTCGCGCGCGCATAGCAACGAGTGGTTCCCAGTCAGTCGTCGTTAACGCGTCGAGTCGTCCACAACCTCGGCACCGCGTCGGGTCAACTCGCCCACAGTGGCATCCGTAATGCCCTCCGGTTCAGCCAAGTCCGCGCAAAGATCCAGCAGAACCCGGGTGTGAAGTCCGTTTTCGAGTGCGGCAAGCGCCGTTGCCTTAACGCAGACGCTCGTCGCAATCCCGACAACGTCGACGGATTCGACCTCTTGATTTTTGAGCCATTCAGCGAGCGGCACGCCATCGATATCTTCACCTTCGAATCCCGAATATGCAGCAGCGTACGCGCCTTTGCGGAAAACGCTGTCGAACACCTTGGACACATCGACCATCGATCCGAGATTCGGGTGGAACTCGGCGCCGTCCGTATTCGCGATGCAGTGCACCGGCCACGAGTCAACCCAATCCGGTGGGTCGCCAAAGTGCCCTTTGGGGTCTACGTGCCAATCTTGTGTGGCAGTAACCGCCGCGTATGACCCGCCAAATTGAGCGAGGTACTCGGAGACCCGAGATGCGCACGACGCGCCGCCAGGTACAGGGAGTGAGCCTCCCTCGCAGAAATCCCGCTGCAGGTCGACGACGATGAGGGCGCTAGGCCTACATTTCGACATCGAATCGATCCCGGATAGACAACGCGTCGACGCTCACTACTCGTGAGAATAAGGGACCCCGCGACGCCATGCAGGCGAGCCCGCGAAACGAGCACGAGTCAAATTCTCGGTCCGTTTCACGCACCGCTGTGCCTTGGCAAGGCCAACGCGTGGCCGTTGTGGCACGCGCACGGTTGACTCGCCAGCGGACACCTGGCTAGCTGCGCGGATCGTTGGACCGAGTGGACGTCCGACCTTCGGGTTGTCGGCCCGAAGATACCTCGACCGCGCGACAAGCTCTGTCGTAAACCCCGACTTCGCTCTTACGGTTGACAGGTGCTGCACCTATCAGCATGTATTCCGCACGTCACCATCGTCCAGCTGTCGATGTCCTCCTTTGTTGGGCTGCACACCTTGCTTTGGTCCGTAGTAGTCCAGGGCACATCTCCCTCAAGGTGCATGCATGGCACCCGGTGCAACATCAGGTAATGCGCTGATGGTTTACGAGCTGCATTCAAGACGTAGCCTTGCCAATGTTGGCGATACCAGTCGTTATAGGCACCTTCATCATCAACGAACGCCTCGAGAGGTTCCGGAGCATCGAAGTCAGCCGCCATTTTTCAACCTCATCAACGAGTAATTGATGGGCAGCGTATGGGCTCCTCCACGCTCCCCGCGCGAGCAATCAGGCGGTAGCGCGAGTCCGGGCACGCGATCGGCTTAGCTCGGTCGATAAATGTCGCGTCTTCGGCCTACTCGCTCGACTCTCACGATGTCGTCCGTCTCATCGATGCGATATATGACCCGATACTCGGCGCGCCTTGCCGAGTAGCGGCCTTCGAGTTCGAATCGAAGCGGCTTTCCGACGCGACGAGGATCTCGCGCCAGTTCGCCGTAGATGAACTCGACGACGGCGGCCGCCACTCGCGGGGAACGTTCGGCGATCTCGTCCATGTCGCGAGACGCCCGCGGCGTCCAGCGAATCTCCACGCGTTAGAGCAAGTCTCGGCGAACTGCAGTGCTCATCGACAGTGGCTCGGAGATCAGCCTGTCGCACCGACAATCTGATCCGTTGTCATTAGCGAATCCAGCGCGCCCGCGCGTCGGCTTCGGTGACCGACTCATCCAAATCCTTCGCGATCTGGTCCTCCGATTCCCCTAGCGCGGCGAGGGTTTCGCGATCGGAGAGGATTTCGAGCGTTTCTTCGAGGCTTTCGAGGTCCTCGACACTAACGACGACAACCGCCGGGACGCCGTTGCGGGTGACGACGACGCGATCATGCTGCTTGGTCACCCGGTCGACGATCTCGGAGAACCGGTCCTTGACGGCAGCGAGCGGGAGGGTGTCGGACATGGCCAGAATTATAGCCACCAAAGACCCGGTTCAGCCTGTCGGCGCGAACGTCTCCCGCAGGAATCGCAATGAAGCGGTGCTCGCGCACCCCTTCCCGCGATCACAAGCTTCGGCCGTCGCAAACGTGGGAAACGAGCCGCGAGACGAGCTCGGCGGCGGTGATGTTCGTCGAGTCGAGCTCAAGATCGTAGGAGGCGTGCCGGTGGACGACGGCACTCAACCCGCGGGCTAGGCCCGGCGCTCGGTCACCCCGGTCGTGCTCTCGGGCCTCGGCGACGTCCGGATCACAACGCAGAGCGACCCACGTCACGTCGAGTCCGACGAGCGCCCCTCGCCAGTCCGCGGCCGCCTCCGCGTCGAGACAAACTTCGTCGACGATGACGTCGAAACCCTCTCGGGCGCAGACGGCGACGGTGCGGTGGTAGGCGGCTTGCAGCCGCCGACCCCGCTTTCCGAGATGGACTCGTATCCCAAACGGTTCCTGGACGAACCGCATCCCGTCCTCTCCAAACGGCCCATCGGTGGCCCACTCCCGCACGAGCTTCATGTTGAAGTCGTCGGTCGCAACCGGCAGCCACCATTCGCCGGCGGCCGCTCGCTGTTCGATGAACAGGCTGACGATCGTCGACTTTCCCGAGCTTGACGTGCCGTTGAGAATGACGACGCGTCCGGGCGACAATTCAGTCATCTCGCCGGAGCGTTCTCTCGCGATCTCAGGCATCGATCCCCCGGGGCTCAGACTGGGATCAGTGTCCCATCTCACTACTGCTTCGCCGGGAACTTGCTTGCGAGCTTCGACCAGATCTCTTGCTCGCGATCCTCGATCTCCGACTTTCTCGTCCTTAAGGAGTCCGGCGAGTTCACGTGGCCCGATGATTAACGCGTCGCCAAACTTCAGCGATCGAGGAGTTGTATTAAGGATGCCATGAGCGAGATCCCCGGGAACAAATCACCACCTTTGCTCCTATTTCGACCTGGAATCAGAAGTACAGCGCCACCCGACTGATCTTCGCGTCCGTCACCTGGTAGACCGCGATTCCCCGAATCGAGGTCGGGAAGCCCGGCAGGTTGATGCCTTCGATCTCTTCGTGGTCGGCGACAAAGTTTCCGACGACAATGCGGTTGGCGATCCGGCCGGCGAGCCGTGGGCTGTTCTCGAAGAGCTCGCCGTACATCTGGCGCATGGCGTCGGGGCCTTCCGCCACCACCTGACCGGCAGCATCGCTGATCACGACACCGGGCGCGTAGCAGGCAACGAAGCGCTCGAGGTCGCGGGCGAAGTAGGCGTCGATCTGGGCGTCGACGAGATCGGTGACTTCGGACATCTTCACCTCCGTGTTGTTCGGCACGCGACCACATTTGTCGTATCCCGCCAAGTGAGCCTGATTGTTGTCCGCCGCCCGGCTCTAGGAGATACCGCCCGCGTCCGCGATGATCAGCCGGCTACTTACCGCGACCCGGCTTTACGTTTTGCGGGGGGCAGAGCAGTTTTCTTTTGCTCGCTAACGAGCTTTTCAACGAGCCCCCGGACCTCGCTTGGATGAAATGCGAGCGTCGCGTCGCCGATCGGGAATTCGATTCGCTGCAACGATGCTCCTTCTGAGACGAAGGGTCGCGCGAAAGTCCAAACCTTCTCTGTTCTGGCGATCTCGAAAGCACGAGCACGTAGGTCTTCGAGACCGACGGACAGACGAAGGTGCATCATCGGCGCCTGCACCGGATTCGGGAGCACCTCGACGCCAGGGAGGTCGCGCAGCGCCTTTGCGATTGCAACGGCCTGCCTGTGGTACTTCGGCATGAGCGGCAAGCGCGTGTGGAGCACGGTTTGCGCGGATGCTGCGTATGGCCACAGGCCAAACAACCGGCCGCCGTGGCGGGTCCGCCACGTCGAGAGTTCGTCAATGACGTCCAGGTCTCCCGCGACACAACATCCGGAAATGCCACCGAGGCCCTTATAAAAGGAGACATAAACGGAATCGAATAGCGCCGCGATCTCCGCGAGGGTTTTTTTGTAAAAGGGAGTGGACTCCCAAAGGCGCGCGCCATCAAGATGAACCGCCCCGCCGTTTTCACGTGCCCACGCCACTTGGGCCAGAAGCTCGCCCCATGCCGGGAGAGTTCCGCCCAGGTCTCGTTGCGGGAGCTCGATGAGCAGCGCTGCCAGTGGCTCCTTGACCTCCGTGAGATTGCTTACCGACAGCGGTTCGAATCGCGACCCAACCGGCACACCGAATAATCCGTGCAAACGCTGATAACCGCGCTCCTCGTGTGAATCGAGGTGGCATGCCGGGTGATACGCAATGGCCTGTCTTCGCCTGCGATCCGCGTGCACCCGGAGGGTCGCTTGTTGCGCCATCGTCCCACTCGGGACGAACAATGCAGCTTGCTTCCCGAGAAGCGATGCGACTTCAACTTCGAGGTCGCGGACAACTCCGCCGAGCCCGTAGTAGTCAATCTTGGTGTCGGCAGGGATCGTGGCGAGTAAATCGCGTGTTCGACGGGGCCCGTGTCCGGATAAAAAGCGCGTGCAGGTCTCGGCAATCGCTTCGGCCTCGGTATCCCGCGCAACCGCCGACGCGCCGCTCCGGGCCGCAGATCGCCGCGATGTCCGCGTGGGGTTCTTCACCACCCCCACACTACGAATTCCCACTTTGGCATGAAAACCCGACTACTCCAGCGCGCAGTATCCGCGGCCAGCTCGACGTGATGACGGGCGCGACGGCGCGCGCTTCTCTCGGGCGCTTACGCTCGGTTGGCATGCGGTACGTCGACGTCGGCGGAGTGCACCTTTCGAGGATTGGCGTCGGGACGTGGCAGTTCGGATCCCGCGAATGGGGCTACGGCGTGGAGTACGCACAAGGCGAGGCAGTTCGGATCGTGCGGCGCGCGCTCGACCTCGGAATCAACCTTCTCGACACGGCCGAGATCTACGGCTTCGGCCAATCTGAGCACGTCGTTGGGCGCGCCATTGCGGGCCGACGTGATGAGGCGTTCGTCGCTACGAAGGTCTTTCCGCTGCTTCCGGTTGCACCCGTGATCGAGTGGCGCGCAAGAGCGAGCGCCCGTCGTCTCGGGATCGCGGCGATCGACCTCTACCAGATCCATCAGCCCAACCCCGTGGTTCCGATCCGCATCCAGATGGAAGGCTTGCGCCGCCTCCTCGATGACGGCCTCGTGCGTCATGTCGGCGTCAGCAACTTTTCGCTCTCACACTGGCAGGCGGCGGAGACATCCCTCGGTCACCCGGTCCTTTCCAATCAGGTCCGCTTCAGCCTCGTCGACCGGCGGCCGCTCCAAACTCTCGTGCCGTGGGCGACCGAACACGATCGGCTCGTCATCGCCTACAGCCCGCTCGGGCAGGGATTGCTCTCGGCCCGCTACGACGCCACGAACGCGCCGCGGCGAGGAGTTCGGGCGATGAACCCGCACTTTCTGCCAGAGAATCTCAGCCGCGCGAGCGACATCCTCGAGTTGCTGCGGGACATCGCGAAGAGCCACGACGCGACGCCCGCACAGGTTGCGCTTGGGTGGGTCATCCGGCAACCGAACGTTGTCGCGATTCCCGGCGCGAGCACCGTGGAACAGCTTGAACACAACGCCGCCGCCGCCGAGCTCGAGCTCACAGACGACGAGGAGGCGCGGCTGAAAGAGGCGGCCGAATTGTTTCACCCAGTCGAACGTTCGGCTGCCCTCCCGCAGTTGCTCCGGAAGCGGCTTCCGTACTGAACAAAGAAAGAAGCCGTTCGATGCCTCAAGTGCTAAGTCGCTCGAAAGGTCTTCGCGCAGTTACCTAGGAGACTTCTTCTTTAGTGGCGGCCCACCTCAATGGTGGACCGCGGGTTCTACGCCACTTCAGATGACGTCAACTTGGGCGGCTTTTAGTGCAGTTTAGTTCGTAGGTAAGAGCTCACTCACCCCCCTTCGGGAATAGGGATGATCGTTTGGCTCCGCCTGGTTTACTGACCTCGCCGCCCGAACCAGACAGCCGCGTAGTGTCGGCTCGTGCAGACCGATGGCCCACGGGTCCCCACCCAGAGCGTTTTCTGTCTACGCATTCAGCTCCGCGACGTCGAGCCCATCGTGTGGCGACGCGTGCTGGTTCCCGGCTCGGTGCGACTGGACAAGTTGAGCGAGATGTTGCTCGCCGCGACGGGGTGGTCGAATTCGCATCCGCACGCGTTCCGGATCGGAGACACGCAGTTTGGAGTGGAGCCCGACGAGTGGCCAGAGGATGAGATCGACGAGACGGATGTGAACGTCCTCGAGGCCTTACGCGAGGAGCAGCGATTCTTCCTCGACTACGACTTCGGAGATGGCTGGGAACACGAGGTAGTGATAGAGGAGCTCACTTGGTCGTCTTACGACCTCAAGTTCGCGGTCTGTCTTGACGGCCAGAACGCCTGTCCGCCCGAGGACGTCGGTGGCACCCATGGCTATGCGGACTTCGTCGAAGCGATCGCGAATCCGGCTCACGAGCAGCACAAGAGCTGTCTCGAGTGGGTCGGCGGCTCCTTCGATCCCGCCGAGTTCGACCTCTCGGAGGCGAACGCTCGCTGTCAGCGGGTCAGCTGAGCTGCTCGCTTCGCAACCACCGAAGCGCGTCGCCGGACAGGCTTTGGCTGGGAGTCGAGGAGCGAGGTGAAAGACTCCTCACCTTTGATACACGCCCCCGCGCTTCGACTCCCCGTTTCTTCGGCACGACCGAGCCCTTCTGGCTCAATCTGCAGGCGAGATACGACGTCGAAGTCGAACGGGTCCGGATTCTCAACAAGCTCGAGGCGATCACGCCGCTCAAGGGCGCGTGACGGCT
>JBAVUF010000342.1:0-6891 GCA_049696635.1 Acidimicrobiales bacterium
GGTCATGACCATCGTAGAAGTTGCGCGCGCTATCACCGGTGGAGTCGATACCCACCTCGACGTTCACGTTGCTGCGGCACTCGACCCGTTGGGGGCCTTGCTCGGCTCCGAACGCTTCGAGACGACCCCATCTGGTTACAAGTCTTTGCTTTCGTGGCTCGAGAGCTTCGGCGAAGTGAGCAAGGTTGGCGTGGAAGGAACCGGTTCTTATGGAGCCGGTCTCACGCGGTTCTTGCATCACCGAGGAGTCGATGTCGTCGAGGTCTGTCGGCCTAATCGCCAGGCCCGACGCAACCAGGGCAAGTCCGATCCCCTCGACGCCATTGAGGCAGCGCGAGCTGCTCTGTCGGGGCGGGCCGAAGGACAGGCAAAGACACACGATGGTGCGGTCGAAGCGATTCGGGTCTTGTTGGTCGCCAAGCGCTCGGCCCGCCAGGCCCGGGTAAAGGCCCTCGTCCAGATGCGTCACCTCGGCTATTCCGCCCCTGAACAGCTCCGGTGTCGGATGAAGGGACTGCGGGTCTCGGCACTCGTTGCCGAGGGGGCGAAGCTGCGACCGACACGGTCCACCGATCCGGTCACCGCCGCCACCAAGGCTTCGCTCTCGAGCTTGGCGCATCGGATCCAAGCACTTGGACAAGAGATCACCGAGCTCGACGATCTGCTCCGCCCGCTCGTCACGGCCGCCGCGCCCCAACTGCTCGCACTCTTCGGACTCGGTCCCGACACGACCGCCGCGCTCTTGGTGGCCGCCGGCGACAATCCTGAGCGACTTCGTTCGGAAGCTGCTTGGGCTCACCTGTGCGGCGTTGCCCCGTTGCAAGCGTCCTCGGGCAAAGTGACGCGGCATCGACTCGACCGCGGTGGAAACCGACAGGCCAACAGCGCGCTGCATCGCATTGTCTTGGTCCGCATTGCGCATGACCCAGAGACCAAGGTCTACTTCGAACGTCGCCTGAAAGAAGGACGATCAAAACGCGAAGTCATCCGCACCTTGAAGCGTTACGTCGCCCGCGAGGTCTATCGGAAACTCCCTCGCGGTTAAATCCTCGGGCCGTGGGTCTGGCTCTTCCCATAATTGTCGCCGTTGATGGACTGACTTTCGCGCGATTCGCCGACCCACGGCCCGGGAACTCATCTCTAAACGCGTGGCCTCATAAGAGCTCGCCCTCGAACATCGAGTGGCTCATAATTGTTCTGCCCGCTGTTTTCACTCCCGAACGCCCCGACGGACTTGACAAGTAATAGGAGCGTCGCGCGGCGCGATTGAACACTGCCCACGCCCCAAGGTGCCGCTTTGTGACGTTCTAATCAGCTCGTGAGTGGTCAGCCGCCGGCCACGAACGCGACGACGACGTACGCCGCATGGCGATCGAAGTTCTCCCGGCGTCGGTCGTACACGGTCGTCGTCCTCGGGTCGGCGTGGCGCGCGGCGATCTGCACGTCGCGGAGCGGAACACCGGCGTCGAGCGCGGCCATGATGAACCCGGCCCGCAACATGTGCGGGTGGACGGCACCGAGACCTGCCCGTTTGCCGATCGAGCGCACCCAGCGGTGGGCGGTCCGGCGGTCGAGACGCTCACCGTCTCGGCGCCGGAGGATCGGGCCGTCCGATCGCTCACCGACGGCGAGGTCAATCGTTCTTGCCGTGCGCGGCACGAGCGGAATGACGGCGGGTTTGTTGCCCTTGCCGATGATGCGAAGGGTTCGGTGTCCGCGTTCGAAGCCGAGGTCCTCGATGTTCGTCCCGCACGCCTCGCTCACTCGCAAGCCGTTCAGCCCGAGGAGCACGGCGAGCGCGGCGTGATCGCGGTCGAATCGTTCCGCAGTGAAGAGGAAACCGCCGAGCTCGCCGCGATCCATGCCGCGCCCCTCGCCCGGGTACACCTTCGGGCGTCGCACTTACTGGGCGGGATTGGCAAGAATCCGCCCGTCAATATGGGCAAAGCGGTAGAAGCCGCACACCGTCGAGAGCCGCCGGTCGATCGTCGAAGGAGCGAGGCCGCGCTCTTCGAGCGTCGTGCGGTAAAGCTCGATGTGTGGTCGTGTCGCGTCGAGGACGGTGAGCTTCGCATCGGTTGCCCACTGGAAGAACGAGCGAAGGTCGAAGCGGTAGGCGTCGAGGGTCCTTCCGCTGTAGCGGGCGAGAAAAGCTGCCGCGGCTACATCAGCTTCGTCGAATGAAAATGCCTTCCCAGGTGATTCCAGGAACGCGAGTGTCGATTGCAGTCCAGGCATTGTCTTCCTCCTATCGTCGGGGAAGACAGCGAACACCGTGCAATGAGCGTGCGGTCGCCGGTCGCGTGTACTGCTAACGGGAGTTGACGATTGCAGCCAGCTCGAGGTCCGGTCTCTTATGGGAGCGGCACGCTCGGAAGTACCCGGAGCCCGCACGTCGTCATCGCGTCGGCCACGACCGATGCCGGAATCGGTCCGTCGTCGATGATCCGAACCTGAGTTGGTTGGTAGCCCGGGTCCCCGAAGAGCCCAGCCGAGAATCCATGGGGGTGGTGGCGCGCTTCGTAGTAGACGCCGGTGAACCCGGCGAGGCGCAATGCGTGCGCCCAGCGGTGGCATACGTCGTAGTCGTCGCCGACTGAGATACGTCGATCGAGTCCCCACTCGCCGACGATCACGGGGTTCGTCATGTCGGCAAGGCGCTGTTCGACCGCCACTTCGAGCTCGGCGAGATTGCGAGCCGCGAGAGTTTCGTCGGTAAGCGTCAGATCATCAGCGCTCTCCATCAGAGCCGTGACCGGACTCGTGCTCATGTAGCAGGTTCCGAACAGCGTTGTTGCGCTCGACGGGGGATCCCATCGGAGATCGCCCGAATTGGCGAAGAATTCGGGTTCCCGATCCCCTCGATGGACGCGATAGAGGAGAGGTGGCAGCTTCTCTTTCGGCAAGACCGGGAACGACTGAGCGAGTCGGCTGTAATCCGAAGGAGGGTCTGGCAGAGGCGGTGGGGTCATACAGCCAGACCGCTCGCCGCCCGTTTGGCCGCGAGGACAACCGCCTCGGGATCGCCGCCCTTGTAGATCCACGCCGCGGGTGAATCTCCCTCGAGCAGCGATTGACCCCTCGTCGCCCAATCTGCAATCACGAGCGGGTCGAGATCTGGATCTGCGTCACGAAATGCCTTGACGATTTGAGGCGTCATGGGCCTGACGATTCCCCTGTCTCCGGTGACCTCGAACTGCCAAGTGGGGAACCACGTCGTGCCGTACCCGCGGAGGCCGAGGATGGTGCCGGCGCGCAACCGCTTGTAGAGCATCTGCCGGCTGACGCCTAGGAACCCGCTCGTGGTGCGGACGTCCCAACGTTCCCCAATAGAAGCACTCCAGAAAAGCGGGGCTACGGCAATCCGGACGGCCTCGCGGCCGAGCTCGTATACCTCGTTCTCCTCGAGCCGTTCGAGCTCGTCGACTAGAGCGGAGTCGTTTCGCCCGCGGGCTTTCTCCATCTGGTGACGGAGCTCCCAAATTTCTTTGCTGACCGCGTTTTCCAGCACCCCAAGTGCTTTCGGGAAGTCCATAGACAGATTGTAAACCTGTAAACCACGAGTGTCAACCGTGTCAACCCGGAAACAGCCAGGAGTCAACGAGGCGGTCGAACATCGCGGAATAAGCCGGCGTTCGAAGGCAGCCGGAGCGCGGATTGCGATCGACGATATGGGACCGGGGTTTCCGAATTGTTCGATCTGCTCGCTTCTGATGGGCTGACTCGCTCGTTAGCGCTTCGCGCGTATCAGATAATCGGGACCGTTCAAGCTCACACCCGTGTTACGGACGCGGTAGGAAAAGGAAGCCCTTGCAGGCGCTCTCCGCAGCCCGATAGGTCGAGCTGTTCTCATCGATCGACTTCGGGATCGGGAACCCACCGTTGGCGCTGGGGTCGGGGAAGTCACTGACCCCGTGGGAGCGCATGCAGTGGGCGTACTTGAGCTGCTCGGCCGCGACCTTGGCCGCTCCGGCGGCCGTCACCGGGCTTGCAACCGCGTATTTCTCGCAGGCCGCCGATGCGCGTTGGTATGTCGGCGAGTTGGGATTGAAGCTGTTGCCGAGATATTGCATCGAAGGATTGGCGGAAAGAGCGCGGGCTGGGGCGACCGTCTCCGGGAAGTCGCTGACCCCATGCGAGCGCATGCATTGCGCGAACTCCAACATTTTCGTGCTAGAAGGTACGGCACTCCGTGCCGAGCCAGGCGACGTCGTCGTCGTGGTACTCGGCCCATTCGCTGCGACGCCAGGGAACGCCGAGTCATTTCCGCAGGCGACATCGAGCACCGCCACGGCGGCAAGCGCAAGCCCGAGCCCGGCGGCACGCAGCTTCGTTCTCCTGTCGGATCGCATCACGCTCGGACCTGGAACCCTCGCTTGGCGGTTTCTTACCGACATTGTTGGCCGTAGGCGGTCACACCGCGGTTACAAGAACGCGACGTCCGACGATCGGTGCCCCCGAGAACGCGACGACCGAGCGACCCCTGCTCCCCGCCCGGATTCGAACTGCGGCGCAAAGCCAGCGATATTTGGCAGGGCCAGCATCAAGAGCGAGCCGCGATTACGGGATGAATTCGAATTACCTGTACGTGGACGAACGGAGCCAACTGTCGCGACTGCTCTAACCGAACTGACTAGCTCGTTGCGGCGGGTTCCTTCTGCTCGACGAGCTCGCCCTCGATTTCGATCTGAATTTCGTCAGAGACGACCAAGCGGCCGTCGAGCACCATATTGAAGGTCAGGCCGAAATCTCTCCGATTGATCCGCGTGCGTGCGCTGTAGGCGATGCGGTGACCCATCGCATCGTCGTTGAACTCCCCGTATTTCTGTACTTCGAGTGAGACGGGGTGGGTCGTTCCCTTGATCGTGAGGACGCCGTTCAACTTGTAGCGGTCATCACCTAGTACCTCGACGCCCGTACTCTTGAAGGTGATCGTGGGGAATTCGTCGACCTGTAGGAAGTTCGAGGAACGAAGGTCGTTGTCGCGCGTCTCATTGTGGGTGCGAATGCTCGCGGTCTGAATCGTTACTTCGACCGATGCCGAGTCGGGGTGCTCGGCGTCGATGTCCGCGGTCGCGGTGACGTCCGTAAATTGGCCGCGCACCGTCATCATCCCGAGGTGCTTGGCTGAAAACTCGACTTGCGTGTGATAAGGGTCAAGCTGCCAGTTGCCCACTTGGATCCCCTTCCCCATTGCGCCTTTGGCCTGATCGTACGACGCCGCGGGAGTGGCCCGGACGCGATGGAACGACCTCGAGCCGGTGCGTCCTCAAGCGGTCAAGGCAACGGCGTTGGCGAATGCCTGAGATGGTGTCATCCATCCGAGTGTCTGTCGAGGTCTCGTGTTGAGTGAACGAGCGATGGCGTCGAGCTCGCGTTGAGTGCACTGGGAGAGATCCGAGGACCTCGGCAAGTACTGACGCAACAGTCCGTTCGTGTTTTCATTGCTCCCGCGTTGCCAAGGGCTCTTCGGGTCACAGAAGTAGATCTGGACACCAGTTTCGATCGTGAACTGCGCGTGCTCGGACATCTCACAGCCCTGGTCCCAGGTGATCGAACGGCGCAGCTGGGCGGGCAAGGTGAGAATCCGCTTCGCCATGACCTTTCTCACCTCTTCGGCTCGATGCCCGTTCGGGAGCTTCAGCAACATCACATAGCGGCTGTGACGTTCGACGAGCGTGCCGATCGAAGTCATCTTCTTGCCGAAGATGAGGTCGCCTTCCCAGTGACCCGGCACCGCCCGATCGGCAACCTCCGCCGGTCGCTCGGAGATCATCACCATGTTGCGGATCTTTCCCTGGCCGACTCCACCTTTTGTATAGGCCTTGGCCCGGCGCATCGCCCGACCCGTCCGCAGGCATGCATGCAGCTCTTTTCTCAGTGCCCCGCGGCTTTGGACGAACAGCGACTGATAGATCGTCTCGTGGGACACCTGCATCTCCGGCTCATTCGGATAGGAAAGAGCCAACCACGCGGCGATCTGCTGGGGCGACCACCTGGCCTCGAGCTTTCGTTCGACAGCTCCCCGGAGTCGACGGCACTGCGCGAGCTTTGCGCGCTTGGGGCGCAGCGCCCGACGGCACGCTCTCCGGTCTGCAACGAGCGCTCGATATTTCGACCTCCCGCCGTTGCCATTCACCTCGCGGCAGACCGTTGAAGGTGCCCGACAAAGACCTTGCGCAATCGCGCGGATCGACAATCCAACAGCCAATCCGCGCGAGATTTCTTCTCGTTCTTCGAGCGAAAGTCGCAGTTCAGCAACTGAGCGACGGGACTTCGTCGCATTGTGATTAGGGAAGATTGGGCGTCGCGATTGGGCGTCGCGGTCGCCCGTTGTTGTCGCCCGTTGTTCGCGGCGGAGGGGTCGTCGAGAATGGCGATGTCCGTCCCGGTCAACCCCGAAGGCCTCTGTGGTGCGATTGAGCCCGCAGGTCAGCATGGCGGCGGAGGGCCTCCACGAGAACCGTGGATTGTTGCCACGAGCACGAGCGTCAGACTTTTGAACCTTCTGCCCTCCCCGGGACGGTCACCCCAGGCGAAAGGAGCGGCAGCCATGGACCTCCTCCACCCCCGGTGTGCCGGGCTCGACATCTCCAAACGTGACGCGAAGTGTGCGGTGCGCATCGCGGGGAGCGGCCGGCGACGAGCGACGTCGACGGTGACGACGTGGGGCGCGACGACGCCACGCATCCTCGAGCTCCGTGACCACCTCACCGACGCGGGCGTGACCTGTGTGGTGATGGAGGCGACGTCGGACTACTGGAAGCCCTTCTACTTCCTCCTCGAGGACGCGCCGTTCGAGATGATGTTGGTGAACGCCCGGCACGTGAAGGCGATCCCGGGGCGCAAGACCGACGTCTCCGACGCGCACTGGCTGGCCGAGCTCGGCGC
>JBAVUF010000343.1:0-2459 GCA_049696635.1 Acidimicrobiales bacterium
CGACCCGAGTGCCTTCAGCCGGGGGGCGTGCGTCTCGTTCGCCCCGACGACCGGCGGTCGCCATGACACCGTCTTCCTCGACGCCGGACACGGCGGCATCGATCCCGGCGCGGTGGGCACGACCGAAAGCGGCGCCACCGTCTACGAGGCCGACGAGACGCTCCCTGTCGAAATGGACGCGGCGCAGATCCTCCGGGCGCATGGCTTTCGGGTCGTCGTGTCGCGCACCCGTCAATCGAGCGTCGTCCGACTGAACGCCGAGGAGGAAAGCGGTGGCGTCCTCACCTTGAAAGGAGCCCATGACGACGTCGTCGCACGCGACATCTGCGCGAACCGCGCCCACGCCACGCTCCTCGTCGGGATCTATTTTGATGCGGCCTCATCGTCATCGGCGGCAGGCAGCCTGACCGCGTACGACGCCGCCCGGCCGTTCTCTCACAAGAGCCTCAGGTTCGCGGATCTCCTCGAGCGTGACGTTCTCGACGCGATGAACTCCCACGGCTGGCAGATTCCGAACATCGGCGTCGAGAACGACACGGCGCTCGGCTCGTACGTGGAACCGGCTCCCGGCTCCGCAGACTCGACGTATGCCCGAGACGCGTTGGCCTACAACCACCTGCTGTTGCTCGGCCCGCCGATGAGGGGCTATTTCACGACTCCGAGCGAGATGCCCGGCGCGCTCATCGAGCCGCTGTTCATCACCGATCCGTTCGAGGCCTCGATCGCCGCCAGTGCGACGGGCCAGCACACCATCGCGTCGGCGATCGCCCAAGCCGTCGAGCAGTACTTCGGAAGTTGAGGAAACGAGCCGTCGCTCGCCGCGTCAGTCGAAGAAGAACCCCGAACTCTTCGTGACGGCGCCCTCAGTCGTCACGCCGAATCCTTCGAAACCCTCGATGGCCGCGAGGAAGCAAAGACCCTCCTCACCCGCGACGCACAAGCCGGTCGCGAGCGCGTCGGCGAGCGCGAGTTCGGGGCCGACGACGGTCGCCGAGACGAATCCCGCCGAGAATCGCCGCTCGTGAGGGTGAAAGAGGTGGCTGCCACGTTCATAGGTACCGGAGGTCGCGACCGCCGGCGCGCCCTCCACCACGCCGAGCAGGCCGAGGCGATCGTTCGGATGCCGGATCCCGACCCTCCAGGCTTCGCCGCGATTCGGTCCCCCTGACGCCGCCACGTCGCCCCCGGCGTTCACCAACACGTCGAAGAATCCCGCCGCGTTGATGGCTCGCATCGCGCGCTCGGTGCCCCAGCCCTTCACGAGACCGGTCGGGTCGATGCCACCGGGGAGTGCGAGCGCGTCATAAAAGCCGCGGGTCAGCTCCTTCGCTTCGACGCAGCGCGCGAGCACCTCGGCGATCTCGGCTGGCGCGTCCTCGAGGTCGAGCTCGCCGCGCCGGACCCGGCTCATCGGGCTTTCGGGCTTCCACAGGCTGAAGATCGCGTCGACCCGGTGCAGCACCGACCGGGCGCGAGCGAGCGCGAGATAGAGCTCGCGTTCGCGACTCGGATCGTCGAGGCGAACGTCGAAAGTCACGACGGTGCCCATCACGGGCTCGAAGGCATGGATCGTGGGCGGATGATCGGTCGCGGAGACGGTCGGCATCGATCGCTATATCCCGAGCTTTTTCAGGGCGCTCTGCAGAGATTGGGCGAATCCGGCGCTCGTGTACGTCGCACCGGAGACACCCTGAATGTTGGCGTTCTGCGCCGAGAGCGCCTCCTGCTCCAGAGTGGGGATCGCCGCCTCGTCGATCGATACCGAACGGAAGTTGCCGCCGTCATTGAGCGATGCGATCGTCACGTTGGTGACGCGCGAGCCGGACGCGGTCACTTTCACGGCGACGACGCCGTAGTTGTAGTTCACCGCGGCGCCGACCGCGCTGCGGGTCGCTCCAGCCGCCGACGACTTCGAAGGGGCGCTCGAGGACGTCGTTGACGAACCTGTTTTCGAGGCGGAGGACGAGCTTTTGGACGAGCGCGACGACGACGAACCGGTGGCGACCGCCGTTTTGGAGGTGCTCTTCGCGCTCGACGATCCGATGGCAGTGCCGAGGTTCACCGTCACGGGTTTCGTGTGGAACGACAAGAGCAGCCCGAGACCCGCTGCCGTGCCGGCGATGACGAAAGGGGCGCGCTTCATCGGTCGTGACCACCGCTTCGCGGCGATGTTCCGCGGCCTCGGCTAGAACGCGAACGCTTCATCGTGAATCCGAGATGGAGGCACACCGAGATGGCGCGCCGCCGAGACGATGCGTCGCGCGAATTCGTCCGGTCCGCAGACGTAGACGTCGCGTCCCGCGATGTCAGGGACGAGATCGCGTAACTCGCGCGCGCCGATGAGCACCTTGTCACGCGGACCCAAGATTTCGTGCAGCTGGCCGCGGCGGTGCTCGACGAGCCGGGCGATCTCGTCGCGCAGCACGAGGTCGTGCTCGCTCGAGGCGCGCACGATGACG
>JBAVUF010000344.1:0-26447 GCA_049696635.1 Acidimicrobiales bacterium
AGTCAGTGCCAGCCGACGCCACGCCCCGACCGCTGAGCGCGCTGCGCGCCGCGCGTGACGAGCTCGTGCTCGGCGTCGTGCACTCCGGCGAGGTGGGCCTTGGAGTGGGCGACGATCCCCAGGTGCAACCGGGGGACATCTTGCTCATCGTCGAGCGAAATCGCTCGCTCGGCTCGACGTGACTCCAGCTACTGAGGCCGAAGTAAATCTATCCACGTCGAATGTTCGGGGGTTTCGACGACCGGGACGACGGTCGACATTCCGACGTGCGCTTCGGTGATCCATGTCAGGCGACACGCCACGAACATCGAAATCCGACAAGGGCGTAATCGATCGGTTCGAGAGTTGAGTTCTGACCGAACGTTTATGAGCCACCAAGCGCGCGGCGGACGGCTCCCAATCGATCGGGCGCGATCCGCCACCACACCCATCGACCACGCTTGTCTCCGATGATCAGTCCTGCCTCCGAAAGAATGCGGGTGTGATGCGAGATCGTCGGTTGGCTGCGGGAAAGCGGCTCCTCGAGATCACAACTACAAACCTCATCGTTCGCGGCGACGATCGACAGCAGTCGCAAGCGAACCGGCTCGGAGATCGCGGCGAGGACGCCAGCGAGCTCGAGCGCTTCGGACTCGGAGAGCGCTACCTCGGTCACCGATCCGCACGACAGCGCGCCATCGAGTACCGGCAACTTCGATCGGACCGCCTTGCTCTCGGACATGCACCCTCTCATTGACCAGCATCGATCTATCAGCGAGACTGATCGACCACAGTAAATCTACGGAGGCTGCTCGATGTCCCGCATGGGTCTCGCCGTCAAAGTCTCGGCTTGACAAATTCGTGCGATCGGGTGCTAACAGATGAACAGAGATCTCTTCCGGCGACTACTCGCCGAGTTCCTCGGATCGGGCTTTCTCGCTCTTGTGGTCATCGGATCGGGAGTCGCGGCGCAACGACTCTCTCCGAGCGACGTCGGGGTCGAACTTCTCGAGAACGCGGCAGCGACTGCGGTCGGGCTCTTCGCGATCATTTTGATGTTCGGCCCGATTTCGGGCGGCCATTTCAACCCCATCGTCTCGTTCGTCGACGCGGTTTTCGGCGGTCTCTCATGGCGCGACGCGGTTGCGTACTGGCCAACACAAGTCGCGGGATGTGTCGGTGGCGCGGTGGTTGCGAACCTGATGTTTTCGCTGCCGGCAGTCAGCATTTCGACGAAACACCGTGCGTCGGGGGCACACTGGCTCGGCGAAGTCGTCGCGACCCTCGGATTGTTGCTCGTGATCTTCGCGCTGGCCCGCTCCGGGCGAGCGCGTAGCGCGCCCGCTGCGGTCGGCGCCTATATCGGCGGCGCGTACTTCTTCACTAGTTCGACAAGCTTTGCGAATCCCGCGATCGTGATTGGTCGGATGCTTTCGAACACCTTCGCCGGCATCGCTCCGGGGTCCGTGCCGGGTTTCGTGGTCGCTGAGTTCGTCGGTGGCGTTGTCGCAATCGGCGCCATAAAGATCCTCTATCCCTCGGTCACACCTCGTGAGGCCGCCGAGGTGGTCCTTCCGCACGGAAGTCCTCCCCCATCCCGTGCGGGAAACGCGCAAGGCGACGGCACGTCTCACAACCGAACCCGCTCCACCTCGAGATCGGCGGAGAGTCACACACCCGGCGATCGAGAACTCTGAGGAGATCGATGCACCTACTCGCGATTGGAGGAAGCGACGCCGGAATCTCCGCAGCTCTGCGAGCGCGAGAACTTGACCCGACATGCGAAGTGACCGTCGTCGTTTCCGACTCCTACCCAAACTTCTCGATCTGTGGCATTCCCTACTACGTCTCCGGTGAAGTTCCGCGCTGGCAGAACCTCGCTCACCGAACCGTCGCCGACCTCGAGGCGACCGGTATGAATCTGCTCTTGGATACGAAAGCGCGCGCCGTCAAGCCGGAGGACAGAAAGGTTGTCCTCGTGCGTGATGGGGGCGAGGAACACATCTCGTATGACGTACTCGTGTTTGGGACGGGTGCATTGCCTCTCCGGCCGCCGATCGAAGGAGTTTCCGGACCCGGTTCGCTCGGCGTAGAAGACGGCGTGCATCTTCTCCACTCAATGGGCGACACGTTCGAGTTGGTGACATCCCTCGAGAAAGGCGCGCGCTCGGTGGTTATCGTCGGGGCCGGATACATCGGGCTCGAGATGGCCGAGGGACTCACACGGCGCGGCCTCAGCGTCACGCAGATCGAGCAACTTCCCGAAGTGCTGCCGACCGTTGACGCCGAGCTCGGCGCGCTCATCGGGACAGAGCTCGAGAACCACGGGGTCGAAGTAGTCCGTGACACGATCGTCAGAGCGATCAGGCGCGCCGGTGACAAATCGAGAGGCGAGCTGATCGTCGAGTCGGAGTCGCGGTCGGGTTATCGCGCGTTTTCGACCGACCTCGTCCTCGTCGTGACGGGCGTCCGTCCCGACACCGATCTCGCGGCAGCGACCGGTATCGAGCTCGGTGCGAAACGCGCGATCGCTGTCGATCGGTACATGCGCACGAACGTGCCGGGAATCTTCGCCGCCGGTGACTGCGCGACGACCTACCACCGTCTGCTCGGAGACACCTACCTGCCCCTCGGAACGACCGCCCACAAGCAGGGCCGCATCGCAGCGGAGAACGCGTTGGGGGGCGATAAGGAGTTCGAAGGGAGTCTCGGGACCCAAGTCGTGCGCGTATTCGACGCCGTTGCGGCACGCGCAGGACTGCGCGACGAAGAAGCAATCGCCGCAGGTTTCAGCCCCTTCACCGTCGCCTCCGAGGCCGACGACCACAAGGCCTACTACCCAGGTGCGGAAAAGATCGCGATGCATTACTGCGGCGACTCGAAAACGGGACGCTTCCTCGGTCTGCAGCTCGTCGGCCGGCTCGGGACCGAGGTCGCGAAACGAATCGACGTCGCGGCGACAGCGATCTTCAACGAGATGCGCGTCGACCAAGTGAGCGATCTCGACCTTTCGTACTCGCCCCCGCTCGGCTCGCCCTGGGACGCCCTACAGATCGGCGCTCAGGCGTGGGAACGGGCACGGGTTCCGCTCGGGTCGGAGACCTCGTGACCCGTTGACATTGACGGCTGTCAATGTAAGGATCGATCGACGATGGTCGATCTTTTACGGGGATATGAAAGAACGCCTTCCGTCGCGCAGGCCCTCGTCACGAGGATGCTTCGGCCGTTTCTCATCGCGTCGCTTTTGGCCTTCACGCTCACGGGAGTCGCCTCGGCGTCGGAGAAGCATCCAGCCAAGAAACCGCCGACCGTGCTCCTCGCCGGAGCGGGGTCCACCTTCGACGCCCCGTTTTTCGACGCGGCGTTCTCCGCGTACCACAGGCTCAATCCGAACGTCACGATCCGCTACGACGCAGTCGGAAGCGGACTCGGCATCTCCCGCTTTTCGTCGGGCACGGTGAACTTCGGCGCCTCAGATGTGCCGATGACGAGCGCCGAGCAGGCGACCGTCGAGGGCGGACGGGTGCTGCAGGTTCCGATCGACCTCGGCGCCGTCGTGATCAGCTACAACCTGGATGCTGGTCCGCTCTCGCAACCACTCCGCTTAAGTGGTCCGGTGCTCGCCGAGATCTTCCTCGGTCAGATCACGAATTGGGACAACTCCGCAATCGCGGCACTCAACCCCGGTACCTTGCTCCCGAACGCGCCGATCATCGTTGTGCATCGCTCGGACAGCAGCGGGACCACTTACATCTTCACGAACTACCTCTCGTCGGTGTCACCCGCGTGGAGCAACGGACCAGGCACGAACAAGGTTGTGAAATGGCCGGTGGGGGTTGGCGCGAAAGGGAGCCCGGGCGTCGCCACCGACGTCAAGCACATCCCTGGCGCGATCGGCTACTTCGAGCTCTCCTATGCGGAGTCACACGATCTCCCGTACTTTGCGATTGAGAACGCGGCCGGCGCTTTTGTCGCCCCATTCGCCGCGAGCATTGCGGCAGACGCGTCGAAGAACCCCGCTGTCTCGGCGTCGAATTTCTCGATCGTCAACGAGCCCGGTACGGCGAGTTACCCGATCTCCGGGTTTAGCTGGCTGTTGCTCTACCAGCACCAGACCAATCGAGCGACCGGCAGTGCGCTCGTGGATCTCGTCGATTGGATGATCGATCAGGGCCAGTCGATCGCCGCCGCGAACTACTACGTGCCGCTTCCCGTGTCTGTTCGATTGCTCGCGAAATACACGGTGACGAAAGTCATCGGTCCATCTGGGGCACATCTCAGTCCTTGACGCCGGGGAACATGTCAACGTTCCTGGGCGACCCCGTTGAGAAGGTAGGTCAGGCCGGCTCGGAACTGTCGGGCCGTCGTGAATCCCGCGAGCTGGTTCGAAACCGAGACATCTCCATCGCGTTGTGATTCGGCGTCGCGCTTCGCCTTCGCCCGTGCAGCCTCGAGTGCAGCGAATCCGATCGTGTAGGTGTGAACAGCCGCGTAGGCACGCCGCGCGGCGTCATCGTCGAATCCCGCGTTGCGGAGCACCCCGAGCATCGTCTCCATACGGACCAACGCTGTTCGCGAGTCCACGGGGTGGTTCAAGTACACGTGAAGCGCCGCCGGCTCGTTGATGAGAAAGACTCGGAAGCGTTCGGCTGCTTCGGCCGTCCATACGATCCAGTCGTCCTGCGATCGCCGTGGCCGCCAGCGTCGTGCGAGCATCCGGTCGACGACCTCGTCGAGGAGGTCGTCCTTGTCTTGGACGTGACGGTAGAGGGTCATCGGCGCAACCTCGAGCTTCGCTGCGAGATTGCGAATCGTCATCTGCTCGAACCCACCTGAGCGAACCTCGCGTTCGGCAGCGTCGACGACCTTGCTTCTTGTGAGCGCGCCGCGAGCGGCGCGACGACGTCTCGAAGTTGTCGGCATCGGGACTCATCTTCTCTAAAGCTCGGGGACCGCGCTGCTGCGTACTTGTACGCTATATCGGCTACCTTGTGTACGTGTACGCTTTGTCGGTCACGGATCCGGCGACGATTCGAGCAGCTGGTTTCGCCTGTTGATGGTGCTCGTGGCGGTGGCACTCGTCTTTGCGATCCTTGTCTGGGCGCTCGTCGAGGCCGCCGCAATCGTCGGCTTCTTCGCTGCTCTCGTGGGGGAACGGATCGAACGCTGCTCCAGCTGTCATCGCTACGGACTCACCTCCGAGGGCGTGATGCACGCCCAAGGCTGCCCCGACCGAACGAGAACGCACGTCATCCACGCAATTCTTTCGTTCTCCCACCGGCTGCATGTCGATCGCATTCACGCGCACCACCACTGATCAGTCGTCCGCCACAACGTTTCGGTAACTCGAACGGCGACACCGATGCGGCAAGAAAAGCGTACTAGTACGCTAACAAAACCCCTCATTTCTCCTCACAGATGACAAGCAATGTTGTTGTCGCACCCGGGTACGACGGGTGTGCTCGACGAATCGAGGGAGACGGATCGCCGAGCTCGTTTGAGGTGAAAGGAATTTCCGAAAATGGACAACCCACCCATGCGCGCGGTTTCGGCGGACACGGCTAAGCGGTCTCGCCATTGGATGCAAATGAGAGCGCCACGCGCCTGTCTGACGATGGGAATCGCCCTGCTCATGGTCGCCGGCGTCCTCGGCGTCGTCGGGGCGTCGCAAGCTGGCGCGTTGACGCTCAACACCTGGAATGCAGTCGGTTCGCTGCATCAGGCGCGTTCGGGCGCGACCTCGACGGCGCTCGTGAATGGCGACGTGCTCATCGCTGGCGGGTCAACCGGTTCTTCCAGTTCGCCCGCGGCGACGGCGTCCGCCGAGTTGTATGACTCGACGACGGACTCGTTCGCGGTGACTGGCTCGATGGGCACCCCACGCTTTGACGCCGCCGCTGCGCGACTGAGCAACGGAGACGTGCTCATCGCCGGTGGCGCGTCCGGATCGGGGTCCTCGGCATCGGCGACGCTCTCGGTCGAGATCTACGACGCCTCGACCGGAAAGTTCAGCGCCGAGCACAACCTGCCGACCGCCGTCTTTGGCGCCTCGGCCGTCACGCTTCCGACCGGTGAGGTGCTCGTCTCGGGCGGCGACACCGGGACGATTGGATCACCCTCACCCTCTTCGGCGGCAGAGCTCTACAGTCCGGCGACAAACACCTGGACTTCGTTGCCTCCGCTTGCTGAGTCGCGGGCATTCGCAAGCGCGGTCCGGCTCTCAGACGGCAACGTGCTCGTCGCTGGCGGGCGTGGTTCGAGCGGCGCGAGCTCTTCGAGCGAAGTGTTCCGGACGGACACGAACAGCTGGAGCTCGACGGGCGCGATGCCGTTCGCGAGCTACGACGCGTCGAGTGCCCTGTTGCCAGACGGCGATGTCCTTTACGCCGGCGGCGCCTCGAGCGCCGGAAGTGCGGTCGCCAACGCCGCCACCTACTCGCCGTCGACGAACCAATGGACCGCGACCGGATCGTTGCTAACCGCCCGCTCCAAGGCGAGCGCCGTGGCGCTGCCAGACGGCAACGTCCTCGTCGCCGGCGGCATCGGAAGCGCGGGGAACGCCATCGCCGCGGCCGAGATGTACGACGCGTCGACCGGGAAATGGGCGGCGACCCCTCCCCTCGCGACGGCGCGCGCCGACGCGACCGCCACACTCATTCCGGGCGGCCTCGTCCTCGTCTGTGGCGGCTACGACGTCGGGGGGTCTCCGCTCGGGAGCGCCGTGAGCTACTTCGCCGGAATCCCGCCGGAGTTCACGTTGGCGTCGATCGTCAACTTCTCGATGGGCGACGCACAGAGCGTCGCGATCCAGACGACCGGCGCTCCAACCCCGGTGGTGAGCGAGTTCGGGGCGTTGCCGGGCGGGCTTTCGTTCGGCGCAAGTTCGGCAAACGCCTCGGCGACGATCTCTGGTCGGGCCACCGGGCCCGCTGGTTCGTTCACCGTCAGGCTCGAGGCGTCGAACGGCGTCGGCACGGCAAGCGAGACCCTCACGATCGCGATCGGCGAGCCCACGTCACCCGGCTACCTCGTCGCCGACGCATCCGGGCACGTCTTCGCCTACGGGCTCGCGACGACCTTCTCGTCGCTGTTCGTGAATCCGAAGGCTCGGCCGGTGGTCGCGATCGCTCGTGACACCGGCACCCGTGGGTACTACCTCGTCACAAAGCTCGGCAACGTCTACAACTTCGGGGGTGCCCGTTTCTACGGATCCGAGGCGCGCTCGCGCCTCGCCGCAGCGGTGACGGCGTTCGCGACGACGCCGGACGGCAAGGGCTACTGGCTCGCGCTCGCCAACGGCACCGTTTACTCCTTCGGGGACGCCCGTGGGTACTCATCACTCTCATTGAACGTCCGCACGCATCCACTCGTTGCGATCGCCCCGAGCGTCGACGGCAAGGGCTACTGGCTCGTAACGGCGCGCGGCAACATCTACGGCTACGGCGACGCGCACTGGTTCGGCTCGCTCGCCCGATACGGGCTGCCGGCTCCGGTGACGAGCTTCGCGAGGACGCCGGACGGAAAGGGCTACTGGCTCGGATTGAAGAACGGCGCGGTGTTCCACTTCGGTGATGCGGTGGCGTTCTCCCGTATACACCTCAACACGAACGTGCGGCCGCTCGTAGCCATTCGTCCGACGCTCGACGGCGAAGGGTTGTACTTCATCACGGCCGCCGGCAACGTCTACGGCCGCGGCGACGCCCTGTGGCGTGGCTCGCCGGTTCACGTCGCCCACGTCGGCCCCTTCGTCTCGGCGGCGATTCCGGACTGACGGGCGACCTTCGCTTCTGCGGGACGGGCGTAACTGAGGCGGTAGCGAGATCACCATCGTCTCGCTGCTGCCTCGGCGCGCCGATCATGGTTGCGAAGCTGGGCGATTGGAGCGACACCGAGCGCCAACGGGTGCAAGCCGGTACGCGGAGGCGTGGGGCGCCGGTTGTCGCAATCGCGTGATACTGCGCTTCGGATCTGGCGCGAAAGTCACGCGACTCAGACGGTGAGCGCGCGTAAGCGATCCAACTGTGTGCCTATCGATCGCGCGAAGAGCTCCGCGGCCGCGATGTTCTCGGTTACTTGAGCGGGCGTCGTCGCCCCGAAGAGCACACTCGACACGCGCTCGTTTGCCAGAGCAAACGCAATCGCGAGCGCGGCCGGCGTGGTGGCCAGTTCGGCAGCGAGCGCACGCAGGGCCGGTACGAAACGCAAGCTCGACTCGAGCTCACGCAGTTCCGATGCGATGCGCTCGTCGACGATGTCCGGATCGTCCAGCAGCTCGCGCATCCGACCGCCAGTGGCTCGATCGTCGTACTTCCCACTCAAGACGCCGCCAGCGAGCACGTACGACGCGACCACGCCGGAACCTGACCGTTCGAGAGCCTCGGTCGCAGGCTGGCTCTCGACGAAATCGCGATGTACGAGGCTGTAGGGAAGTTGCGCCGCGCACGGTGGCAGCACGCGGAGGTCCGTAGCGATCGCGGCCGCCTGCGCGTGGTCCGCCGGCTGCCAGTTTGCCGTCCCCCACGCCCGCGCTTTGCCCGACGCGATCAACTCACCGACCGCAGCGACGATCTCGGCGATCGACGGACCTTGCGGTGCCGAGAACGAATACACGAGGTCGACGTAGTCGAATCCCATCCGTCGAAGCGAACCTTCGAGCTCCTCGGACGCTGACTGGTCGGGCCAGAACTCCCACCAGAGCTTGTTCGCGACGACAGTCTCGTCGCGTCTCCAACCGGCGGCGCGAAAGAGCTCGCCGAAAACCACCTCCGAGTAGCCCGTCGCCATCGGCGCCAACCCGGTCTCGTCGTTGTACCGCGCGTCGTCGAGGAACGTGACGCCGTACTCCCTCGCCGCCAGCATCACACTCAGCCCTTGCTCGCGCGAGATTCGCTCGTATGTTCGCCACGAGCCGAGTGCGAGCTCCGACACGTCGATGCCCGAGTTGCCGAGCGGACGGGTTGGCAGACGTTCGATGGATGGAGTGTAAAGCCGCTCGTTCGGAACGACCCTGGTCATCGCAGACCGCCGCGTGTCACCGATTGCGCGGTCGCGCCGTCAGCCGAGAACACCCGTCGCTTGACCGACCTCGATCAGGTGGCCGTCGGGGTCGCGGATATAGGCACGGATCTCGACTCCGTGATCCTTCGGCTCCGTAAGGAACGAGGCCCCCTTGGCCGACCACTCTGCGTAAGCCTTTTGGATGTCCGCGACTCGCACGTTGAGAAACGCACTCGTCTCGTTCGGGTCCTGAGGAGTTGTCAAGGTGACTCCCGGCTTGTCGTCCGTTGGGCCACCGCCGAGGTTGAGGATCAACCAAGAGTTCGCGACTTTCAGGATCACGGGATCGCGCTCACGAACCACGCGCCCACCGAACAGCGACCGATAGAACTCCCGCGATCGGTCCTGGTCGGACACCACGAGAAAGTGGGTAAGGACGAAACCCTCGGTCGGCGCTGGAAAGTCCTCTAAAGCCATCTGTTGCCTCCGTTCATTGATAGATGGAACTGGAACCTGCTGCTGAGAGGTGATCACGGCCTCGGGGACAATCTTCTCCCGAAGCCGGCTCGTTTCGACCATCGTCGTCGCGAAATTCAAGTGGGGCGCGCAGTGGTTGATGCCGACGCTGCGGCTCTGCGCGCCCCGGCCCCGCCGTGTGTCACTAGAAATGGGTGGACGGCGGCTCCTGCAGAACGCCGTCGACGAACATGTCGACTTTCTCGTTGTAGAAGGCGATCAACCCGGCGATCTTTTGACTCTCGGGGAGCGGTGTCGGGTACGACCAAGCCAGGTCGTGGTGGACGGCATCTCCGACCCGTACCGACCACCATTCGGCCTGGCCCTTGTAGGGGCAGTGGCTGACGGTGTCGGTGGGTATCAGCAGATCGAGTCGGACGTGCGTCTTCGGCAGGTAGTAGCGGGCCGGCAAGCCGGTCTCGAACAACAGCCGGGGACTCGTGGACTCGGCGACGGTCCTCCCGCCCATCTCGACTCGCACGTGCCGGGAGCTGGGCAGGATGTCCACGCGTGTGTAGGGGTCGCGCGGGTGAGTGAACACCTGCTCGTCCTCCTCGAACCAGGCGTCCATGGAGTCCCAGTTGAGCCGGATCAGGTCGCGCAGCTCATCGATCTGCGAATCCTGGAATCGGAGGGCGGCGCCCTGAGCTTCCTTATTCCCGGCTCTCACCGTGAAGTTGATCCCTTTGCCGCGGCTTGCAGAGTGGGGAGTTTCGAGGAGCTCGGCGGCCACATCGGCCAGCGGCAAGTAATAGGTCGGAAAATGGGGGGTCTCCCAGACGAGCACGGGTCGAGTCGTGTCGGCTACCACCTCGCCGCCGAGGTAAGCGCGCACGCGCTTTGCGCCATGCTCGATCCGAATCCGTCCCTGGGGCATATTCGTCTCAGCCATAGTCGTGCTCATGTCGGTTTCCTTTCGGATCCTGGGTAGCTCGCCATTTGACTCCTTCGAGCTTGACTTCCGGTTTCAGGTAGACGGGACGTGCTCGCGCACGTAGCGGATCAACCCCATGACGTCCTCGGGAACCAGTCGGCCAATGGCTCCCGAGGAGTAGACGCTGACGATGACGCGCCCCGAAGGGTCGAGAACGAAGCCCGTGGACTGGAGGAATCCCCCGGTTGGATCGACGAACGCGCCGGTAGCGGCGGAGATGGCCCTCGCGTCGGCGCTGTGACCGAGAGGGAACGTCAGTCCGAGCTTGGCGATCAGCTCCGCGGTGGTGTTCTCATCGTCGACCGACAAGGCGACGGTCGCGGCCCCGAGCTCGGCCAGGCCGTCGGCGGCACGCTGGAACGCTCGAAGCTGAGCGTTGCAGTAGGGGCACCAGCTGCCCCGATAGAACAGCACGATTCCGTAACGTCCCTCGAGGAAGTCGGGAATGGTGAGCGAGCCTCCGCCAACCCGGTGCAGGGCGAGGGACGGAAAGGCATCTCCAGGGCTGAGCAGCGTCACCATTGACCTCCTTGTCGCGCTGTCGGATGTTCGGTGAGAGGCGATCGCCGGGCTTCCCAGATCTGGCCGGTGTCGGGGCTCGGGAGGTCGGCGAGCAATGAGGCGGCGGACTGCTCAGGGCTGAGCAGCGTTCCCTGCTCGTAGTTTTCGACGAAACGTCGATGCAGGTCTACGCCGACCAGGACCGGATCTTGATTCCGGATCCACGCCTGCATCGCGGTGTCGACCGCACCGGGTCGGAAAACGTTCACGGTGATGCCGGATCCGGCGAGCTCGGCGGCGAGGTTCAGGGTGTGAGCCTCCAGCGCGGCTTTGCTCGTGGCGTAGGCGTTGGCGGTCGACGACGTCCCCCTCGACGCCCTCGTGAGCCAGACGGGTTCGAGCCGCAACGCCATCTACAAGACGATGTTCGATGCCCGACGTAAGTTGCGGGCTGCTCTTGTCGCGAATGGTTACCTCGGTGTTTCCCCGACAAAGGGAGCGACCGAGCATGTGAACACGGAGGAGCGACCTTGAGTGGGTGGGCCGAGTTGGAGCAGTTCCTGAGAACCGACTCGCGCGACGTGGGGTGCGACGAGGCGCTCCGCCTCCTCCACGTCTACGTCGAACTCGTGCTTGACGACAGCTCCGGGGCCGAGGCGGCTCGCCGCTATCCGGGAGTCGCCGCGCACCTCCGGGCGTGTGGTCCGTGCGGCGAGGACTTCGATGGACTGCTCCTTGCCGTCGGTACCGCGCGGACCAACGAGAACGACCGGGATGCGGCGGGCCCGTAACCGATTCGCGGCAGCCTCAACGGGGTTTGAACCCGTGTCTCCACCTTCTATGCCGCAGGTCAAGCCGCATAGTTCATCCCAATCGCGCGTCGTGTGATTTGGCGGACGCGTTACCTGGAATATTCGCGGCCGGCGAAAATGCCTAGTTTCAAAACTAGGCCACCACCAGCGATTTCGCTATACATTCCGCCCCGGACTGCCCAATGCGGCTGCCGCCTCGCACGGTTCTCTGGAAGGCGGCTCGGCGATCAACGGGGATCCGGCGAGGATGGGCGGCGCGCTCGGTGCCGTTGGGGGGGTAGGGCGGCTACTAGGGCCTTTAGCGGTTACCTGCTTGACTTGCGATCAATAGGCCGTACAATTGTCCGTACATGCCTCGGGAGGACGTCAAATGACGACGAAGGATCGGCGACGAGAGATGCGGCTCAGCGGCACCGAGGACGACCTGATCGCAGAGGCGGCCGGGCTCGCCGGCGTGTCCGTCTCTGAGTTCGTGCTCAATAGCGCCGTTGAGGACGCAGAGCGTCTAGTCAACGCCCACCGCACCATCACCTTCACCTCGCCAGAGGCAAGGTCGCGATTCGCTGCGGCCCTCGATGCCCCGTTCATCCCGAACAAGACCTTCCAAGAGCAGGTGCGTAGAGCGCGCCGCTATAAGACGGCGGAGTAGTGCACTTCGAGCGCCTTGCTGCACACCACCGTCTTGACAACTTCACCTGCGGTAAGAAGTCGCTCGACGACTGGCTGAAGAACCATGGTCTCGAAAACGCGAAGCGGAACCTGTCGCGCACGTTCTTGCTCGTCGCCGATTCGAACGCCGTGGTCGGCTACTACTCGCTGGCGATGGGGGGCGTCGCTCCAGAAGAGCTACCAAGCGAGTACTTGGAGGCGGCTCCTGTATACGTGCGCGGGATGGTCTTGATCGGCCGACTCGCCGTCGATTCGAGTCGACACGGCGAAGGTTTCGGTCGAGATCTGCTCGTCGACGCCGTAGAGAGGGCGGTCGTCGCCGGCAACCAAGTGGCCGCGCAGTTCATAGCGGTCGATCCGATCGACGACGAAGCCCGTCGCTTCTACACCCACTTCGGATTCCACGATGTTGAGGAAGACGAAGGCGGTCGAATGTTCCTTCGACTCGACGAGGCGATCGAAGCGATTACAGGTCAGCCTTAAACCCGGTCACTGCAGCGCGGGATCGGATGGCTGAGCACGTGGTTCAATGGAGTCTCTCGATCGTCCGCACCGCCCGTGTCCCCGTTGCCGTCAACCCGATCCCCACGCGCGAGGTCGGTCGGGTCGGCGTGCGGGTGGAAGAGCTGCGATGGCGGACGTACGAGTTCTTGGTTTGTGGGAGGTGGTGAACAATCCCACGCGGACATCGCGGCGATCGGCGCGTAGTGGCGCGTCGGCGGTTTGCGCGAAAAGGTGGTGTCCCTGATCAAACGCCTTGCTCAAGCGTCGCGTGAACGTCTCGTGAGAATTTCTCGGCTGTCCTGGTCATGAGGCTGAAGCGGCAGGAAGCGGCCGAAAATTGCCAGAGACGACGCGATCTCGGCAAGTGGCGACAATGTTCCGGCTTGTGCTCCGGGCGCTTCCCGGTACCAAGGTGCTGTTACCAAAGAACCGCCTCGTAGTCAGACAGCGGCCCGTGACCGTTCGGTCGCAGCGAGTTCTCTGCCAACCTTCGCGGCCGAAGTTCGACCGAGCAGCTTGGCGCAGGCGTGAACGGCACGGATGTGGGGGACTTCGACGCCGATCTTCTCCGCGAGCTCAATAACTGCTCCGCTCATGCAGTCGAGCTCGAGCTCCTTGCCGGCCTCAAGGTCTTGGAGCATCGATGTCTTGTGGTCGCCGATGCCGAGGCCCCCAGAGAGTCGCCGTTCGAGCGAGACAGGGAACACGACTCCGAGACGTGCCGCCACCAAAGCGCATTCATCGAACATCTTTCGCAATAGCTCGACCACTTCGGGATCCGATCCGAGTTCTCCGAGCGTGGCCAGGGTGAGGGCGCTCACCGGATTGAACGAGACGTTTCCGACGAGCTTTAACCAGATCTGGTTCCGAATTCGCGTTTCAATGGGCGCTTTCAACCCTCCAGATGCGAACATCTTCGAGATCTCTTGACACCGTTCGCCGCCCGAGCCGTCCGGTTCGCCGATGATGAATCTCGTTCCTTCGACGTGGCGGATCACGCCCGGCTCGACGATCTCGGTCGAGCAGTAAGCGACGCATCCGATGTTGTGCGCGGGCGCGAACGCGTCCGAGATCACGCCGGCGGGGTCGGTGCTTTCCAGCCTCGTCCCCTCGAACGGCCCTCCCTCCGATTGGAAGTACCACCAAGGGAGGCCGTTTTGTGCCCATACCACCCGCGTCGCCGGGCGAAGATACCGCCCGATTTGCGGCGCAAGGTCCGGCAGGCTGTAGGCCTTCAATCCAACGAAGACGACGCCGGCGTCGGCGACAGCCTCAAAGTCGTCGGTCGCTGTCGGGTGGGAGACGAAGTCGCCGCCGGCTGATTGCACTCGTACGCCGCGCTCGCGCATTGCCTGCAAATGAACCCCCCTCGCGACGAGGGTGACATCCACTCCGCCTCGGGCGAGGCACGCGCCGACATAGGCGCCGATCGCGCCCGCGCCGATGACTACGAACTTCAACTTCCCCGCTCCCGGTTTTCGACCACCGCTGCGACCAACCGACGTTGGACCTTTCCAGTCGGCGTGCGCGGGATCTTCAAGAGAACGTGAATCGTCGTCGGCACCTTGAACGCGGCGAGACGCTCCCGACAGAAGTCAGCGAGTGTCTTGGGGTCGGCCTCGACTTTCAGGGTGACGGCCGCCGTCGGCACCTCTCCATACTTGTC
Source organism: Acidimicrobiales bacterium (assembly GCA_049696635.1). Lineage (GTDB taxonomy): Bacteria > Actinomycetota > Acidimicrobiia > Acidimicrobiales > Bog-793 > CAVRXQ01. The sequence goes on from JBAVUF010000344.1 coordinate 14,579, forward strand.
GTCCGCTACGCCGAAACAAACCGCCTCATCCACTGCGGGATGCTGCAGTAGCACCGCTTCGATCTCAGCGGGAGCGATGGTCTCGCCACCGCGGAGGATCATCTCTTTCAGCCTTCCCTCGAGGTGCAAGTAGCCGGCCTTCAACACGCCGCGATCGCCGGTGCGGAACCAGCCGTCGAAAAACGACTCTTCATTCGCGCTCTGATTGTTCACGTAACCGCTCGTGACGCCTGGACCTCGGATCACGATCTCGCCCGGGACGCCTTCAGATTGGAAGCGAGCCTCTTGGTCGATCACCGCGATTTCGGTACCGGTCGCCGCGCCCACCGAGCCAGGGATCCGCTCTCCGGGAGGCAGCGGATTCGAGGCGACTTGATGACTCGCCTCCGTCATTCCATACGCCTCGAGCACTGGCACTCCGTAGACGCTTTCCGCGTGTTCCATGAGGGCAGGGGACAATGCAGAGCTACAGGACCGAACGAAGCGGAGTGTGAGGGGGGCTCCCTTCACATCGACTCGTTCGAGGATCATCTGGTGAAGGGTGGGCGCGGCGGAGAACCACGTCGCGCGGAGCGTCCGAGCTTGGCGCCAGAAACGGTGCGGGGTGAACCGGCGCGGCAGGATCACCGTCCCACCTCGGTGGATCGTGGCGAGCGCTGAGGCGACAAGACCATGAACATGGAAGAGCGGCATCACACAGAACGAGGCGTCTTCGGGTCCGAGCTCGTAGTGGGCGGCGATCGTTCGAATCGATGCCATCAGGTTCTGCTGCAGCAGCGGCACCTGCTTCGGTCGACTGGTCGTTCCGCTGGTGTGAAGCACGATCGCGACATCCCCAGGCTCTCCGAGCTCGTAGGTCGATCGACCGTCGAGATCGTCCCCGCCAAAGGCAAGCGCCGGTGGGCCGTCTTTCCGCTCGGTCACCTTGATAACGGGAAGGCGAACAGCGCCGGCGGCTCGCTCTGCAGCTGGCAGCTTCGAAGGCAGCAAGACCAACCGGGGAGCGATGTCGCCCAGGTAGAAGTTGTACTCGGCCTCGGTGTAGGCCGGATTGAGCGGTGCGACAGCGGCTCCGAGTCTCGTCACGGCGAACAACAGCTGAACGAACTCGGGGCTGTTCGGCATTGAAATCGCGACGCGGTCTCCCTTACACACGCCAGCCGCGGCGAGCTGCCCGGAGAGCGCGACGACGTGCTCGGCCGCCTGTGCGTAGGTGAGCGACCGCTCGTCCTCGGGCGACACGAAGGCAGTGCGCTGTCCAGGCCCTTGCTCGAAAAGGGCGTCCAGACGATCGTTTGGCTCAGTCGTATGCGCCAGAGCGTCCCCCTCTACTGATTCGTCCTTTCGCAGTAACTCAAAGCTCGAAGCAATGTGGGTCCGTTCCGATCCGACCTCAGTGCTGCGCTCAGCCAGGAGACGAGCCGAAGAGGTCTGCGGCGACGCTCCCGAGATGAGCCCGCATCGCCTCGACGGCGCGATCCGTGTTTCGCGCGCGAAGCGCCACAACCAGCGCTTTGTGCTGGCGCTGATATTTCGCGCGCCGAGCTCGTGAGTCGTTGCGGCGTTTCAGGTCGCCCCAGACCTGGCCGTGGCGCGCGGATTCGATGACCTTGTTGAGACGGATCAGCAGTTGATTGTGGCTCGCCGAGATGATGCACCGATGCAGGGCGAGGTCCCACGCTTCGAACTCCTCGTACGTCTGTGACGCGTTGCCCCCGGCGAGGCATCGTTCCATCTCTTCGAAATCTCGAGGCGTTGCCCATGCAACGACGACCGCCATCGCCTGTGGCTCGAAGAGCCGTCGCACCTCCATGACGTTGGCTGGTCCGGTATCGACCTGATCGAGTTCGGTCGCCTCGGAGTCGAGCATCGCCCCATCGAATCTGAGAAACGTTCCCCGCCCCACCTGGCGCGTGATCCGTCCCTCTGCTTCGAGCACGGCGAGGGCGTGTCGCACCGCGGTTCTCGTGACTCCGAGTTCCAAGGCCAATTGCCTCTCTGTCGGGAGCTGGCTGACGCCTTGTTGTTCGGCCATCTGGCACTCGGCGAGGATCTGCTTCGCGAGCATCACTGCGGCTTCTCCCGACAACGAGGCGGGCCGCGGTGTCGCCCGGTGCGGATGCGTCAACACGACGAGAGCTGTGTCACAGGATTCTTCTCCTCGCGCTTAACCAATGCTACCAATCCCTTCATTAGGCGGTCCAACGCTGAGGTATCCACGACTCCATGCAGGAAAGGCGCTTTTGAAACTCTCTCGTGGGCGACCTATGCTGCCCAACCAATCCGACTTGCCATAACCAATCGGGTGACGGAGGGCATTCGCTTTCACGCCACCAGACCAAGTCGAGGTGCTCGCGCACCAACCTCCAGGGGGAACCGTGCGACTTGCGACGCTTGCGACGCCGGAAGGATTGCGGCTGCACGTCCGGGCCCGGTCGGGCTACGTCGACGTCCGTGCAGCCACTGGCGAGGAGAGCCTGTCGTCCATCGTCGGGCTCATTCGGGCTGGGCCTAGCGCAATGGATGTCGTCCGCTCGCTCGAGTCGAGGGATGGTCGTGAGGTGGAACCTCGAGAGTTCGCCACGGCGGTACCTGATGCCGGAAGGATTCTCTGTCTCGGTGTGAACTATCGCGAGCACGCAATCGAAGAAGGCCGGGACGTCCCGACTTGGCCGGAGTGCTTCGTGAGAGGCGCCGACTCCTTGACCGGCCCGTTCGCTGACCTCGTCCGGCCCGCACTAACGGAGCGGTTCGACTACGAAGGCGAGCTCGGCGTCGTGATCGGCGGGGGGGGCCGCTACATCCCTTCCGAAAAGGCGTTAGAGGCGATCGCCGGCTTCGTCGTCCTGAACGACGCGTCGGCACGCGATTGGCAGCGCGCCGCGACGCAATGGACGGCGGGCAAAAACTTCGATGGATCGATGCCGATCGGGCCAGAAATCGTCACGCCTGATGAGCTGGACGTCCAAGACGTCGCGCTAACCACGACTCTCAACGGAACCGTTATGCAAGCGGCGCGCACGTCTCAGATGATCGTGAACGTTCCGGAGACGATCGAGTTCCTCTCGTCGTTCACGACGCTTCGGCCCGGTGACGTCATCGCGACTGGTACTCCGGGAGGAGTTGGTTTCGCCCGCCAGCCGCCAGTGTGGCTCGAGCCGGACGACGTGATCGAGGTGAGTATCGAGGGCATCGGAAGCATCCGCAATCGTGTCGTCGCCGAAACCGATTCGCCTGCGACCTGGCGATGGCGACCCCAATCGGTCGCGACAAGTTCGATCCGAGGAGATAGAGGGTCTTGACAAAAAAAGGGGGATGCACGATGCCAATACCGCTCGCAGCACGGACGAAGCGACCGAGCGAGAACGCGACCACTCGAATAGGGCGACCTGCGCGGGTGGTTGCTGTGTTAAGCGCGATGGCGCTCTTGTTCACCGTCTGCGTCACGACCGCCGCGACGGCGGGCGCCGCGAACAAGAAGTCGAAGAGCGAGCTCATCATCGCTGATCTCGCTCCGTTCACCGGGACCGACGCCGCGCTCGGCCCGATTTATTTGGCTGCTTGTCTCGGAGCCACAAAGGCCATCAATGACGCTGGTGGCGTCCTCGGACACACGCTCGGCTGCAAAGGCGTCGACACTCGAGGTGATCCCGCCGACGCAGTCCCCGCGACACGCCAGATGTTCGCCACGACCCCCAACCTCGCCCTCGTCATTGGCGTGACTTCGGATGAGGCAGCGGCGGTCGTTCCGATCATCAACGCGCAACACATGGTCGTGTTCGCGATGACCGGCCAATCTGAGTTCGACCACACGAAGTTCCCGTACTTCTACAGGCTCGTTCCACCGGACCTAATCGAGGCGTACGCGCTCTTAGCGATCGCCCACAACTACGAGCACTTCACCAAGATCGCGCTTGCGTTCGGCAATGACATCGGTTCACAGACCTTTGTGGCACCAGCGGTCGCCGCGATCCACAAGCATCACCTGGACCTCGTGGCGAACGAAACGCTCGACCTGTCGGCGACGACGTTTCGCCCCGAGGCCGAAAAGATCGTGCAGGCTCACCCGCAGGTGATCTTGACCGAGGCGCTCGGCCCGTCTGAGGCGACGTTCCTCTCCGAGGTGAAGCAGCTCAACGGCGGGAAGATGATCCCGGTCGTGGGCACCTCGGCGACGATCGACCCCGCTTGGTACTCGACCGTGTCGAAGGCGATCGGGGCTTCGAATCTCACTTCGGACTTCCTCGCCGACAACCTCGTCACCGAGACGAGCGGGTCCGCCTACTTGGGCTTCAAAAATACGATGGAGGCTGTTAGGAGCAAGATTCCCGGAGGGAGCGGCAACTTCAGCACGTTCCTCACAGCTCCGGGAGCGGTGCACCTTTACGATGGCATGAACCTCGCCGCGCTGGCGATGGTCATGTCCAACAGCACGAACCCGAGCGTCTACCGCGCCGACATCACCAAGATCGGCGACGGGGTGACAGGAGCCGTGGTGGTCAACACGTTCGCTGCCGGCGTCGCCGCCCTAAAGCAGCACAAGGCGATCCGCTTCATTGGCCCCGGGGGGCCGACGAAGTTCGACGCCTACCACGACTCGGCGGGTCTCTTCCAGATCGACCGGTACAGCACGAACGGCACCGTGCAAGTCGTCACCAACCTCCCGAACACCGAGGTCAAGTCGTACGAATAGGCGACCTCGAAAGAATCCGACCCCCCCGGACCTAAACGCCCGGGGGGTCCGGAGCGGTTCAGAGATCGCTCGGCCCGGAGGGAACGCCCTCGATCGCATCTGTAAGCGATCGAGGGGACCCGAAGGCGACCGTGGGCGAGGAATCGAGGGCCGACCATGACGATCTTTCTCGCCTCGGTCGGCTTCGGTCTTGTCACGGCATCCGTGCTTGCGATCGCATCCGTCGGTTTCACCATGCAATTCGGCGTCACCGACGTGTTGAACCTCGCCTACGGAGCCGTGATGATCGCGGCGGCGTACGTCGCATACCTCGTCAACCAAGCCGGGATAACGATCTGGGTCAGCCTGTTCGCGGCGGCTGCCTTCGGCGCGGTGTTCTCGTCCGCGCTCAACCGGTTCGTCTATACCCCCTTCCAACGTCGCGGCACGAGTTCGATCGCGTTGGTCATCGTGTCGCTCGGAATGCTTCTCATCATCGAATTCGGAGTACAAGCGATCGTCGGCGGGACGAACGTCTCATACACGATGAGCCAGGGTGCCACTGTTGGCGCCGGCGGACTGCAGTTGACTGTCGTCCAATTGGTCGTCATTGGGCTCAGTCTGGCGGTCATGGGGACGACGCACGCCCTCCTTCGCCACACGAGGCTCGGCAAGGCGATGAGGGCGACCGCGGCCAACCGCTCGCTCGCGCGCAACTGCGGCATCAGGACTGACCGGGTCATCACAGTGACTTGGGCGGTGACAGGAGCGCTTTGCGGCATCGCCGGGACGGTATTCGCCATCGACATCGGAAGCTTCGGTGCGACGAGCGCCGACCTGTTTTTGGTGCTGATTCTCGCGGCCGTCTTTCTCGGTGGTCCCGGCCAGCCCTACGGAGCAATGCTCGGTGCCGTGGTCTTCGGCCTTGCGACCGAAGTGAGCGCGGCCTACATCTCCCCATATCAATACGCCGTGGCGGGCGGCATTTTGCTTTTGATTCTCGCGATCCGTCCGACCGGCTTGCTCGCGCGAGCCACTTAGGAACGCGCAGCTGCGATGAGCAACGCGACCGTCTTCTACCTGACGACAATCCTCGTCTACGCGGGGGTGGATGGGATCGTCTGCCTCGGACTTAGCCAGCAGTTCGGTGTCGCCGGAGTCACAAACTTCGGATTCATCATCTTCCAGGCGGCGGGCGCGTACGTGGCGGCGATTCTTTCGCTACCAAGCGACACGGCGAATGGGGGCTTTCAGACCTATATCGGTGGCCTCAACTTGGGGTTCCCATGGCCGCTGATCGGAGCGACGGTTGCGGGCGCAGTATTGGCGCTCCCTTTCGTCTTCCTCGTCGGCAAACGAATGCGGGGCGATTTCGCCGCGGTCGGATTGCTCATCGCGGCGGTGATCGCCAACCTCCTTGTCCAGAACTATGTGCCGCTCTTCAATGGCGACGCGGGCGTCAGCATCGTGCCGTCGCCGTTCCAAGGATCGTTCAACCCGCAATCCACGGGCTACAGCTGGGGGTATGCGATCGCGAGCCTCGTTCTGCTGTCGCTCGTCTACGTGTTCGTCCGTCGCATCACCGAATCTCCCTATGGGCGGTCGCTCCGGGCGATGAGAGACAACGACGTCGTCGCCGGATCGATCGGCAAGAATCTGATTGCACAGCGCGCCGTGATGCTCGTCGTCGGCGGGGCAATCGCCGGTCTGAGCGGAGGAGTCCTGGTCGGGTTCATCAACTTGTGGGCACCGTCTGCATGGACCTACCCCGAGACGATCGTGCTCTTTGCCGCCGTGATCATCGGCGGGGCGGGCAACCACCTCGGAGCGATTATCGGCGCCATTGTCGTCCCCGTTGGTTTTGAAGAGGCAAGCCGTTACATCCCTGCGGTGCCGGGCCAGCCGGGCCTGATTCCGGCTTTGCAATGGGTCGCGATTGGACTGCTCATCGTCGGTTTTTTGTGGTTCCGGCCACAAGGCATCCTTCCCGAACGCCGGCGGGTGATCGGCTCAGCCCCCGTGCGCCTTCCATCTTCGCCGGATCTCGAGGCGACAGACGTATCCGCCCTCGCGACGCGTTTATCCGGGCGTGACGGATCTGACCTCCTCGGCAAGCTCACCGAACACCGGAGAATCGCCACAAACGAGGCGGTCACGCACACCGGCGAAACGGAGCACGGCATCGCGCTCGCGTCGGTCGAACTCACCCGTGAGTTCGACGGCGTCACCGCAGTGGACCGCGTGACGATCTCCGTCGAACGAGGCAGTCTCACCGGACTGATCGGTCCGAACGGCGCCGGCAAGTCCACTTTGCTCGCGCTCTTGGCGGGCACGCTCGCACCGACGTCCGGAAAGGTGCTCCTCGGGGGCAAGGACGTGACCCACCTGCCGGCGTATCGACGCGCCCGACTTGGTCTGATCCGGACCTTCCAGCTCGCCAGTGAATTCAAACGTCTGACAGTTATGGAAAACCTGCTCTCGGCGGTTCCTGACCACTCGGGTGACTCGTTTCACGGAGCACTCCTCGGCCGTCGATATTGGAGGCGCGACGAAACTTCCGCTGTCTCTCGCTGCGAAGAGATGCTCGATGCGTTCGGGCTCAGCCAGTACGCGAACCAGTACGCCGGTGACCTAAGCGGAGGACAGCGAAGGCTCGTCGAGATCATGCGTGCGCTCATGGGCGAACCCGATGTCCTGTTGCTCGACGAGCCGATGGCTGGACTGCACCCTCGCTTGGCGCGCCAGCTCGGCAACTCACTTGTCGCGCTGTGTCGTCACGGCATGACGATCCTCATGGTCGAGCACGAACTCGCCATCATGGATGAATTCTGCGACCCCGTGATTGTGATGGCTGAAGGCAGGGTGCTCGCAGAAGGAACGATGGCCGCGCTCCGGAGTCAGACCGAGGTTGTGGACGCCTACCTTGTCAGCTGAGTCGCAGAATGCGCGCTGGACATTCAGCCAGCCGGGGAGGTCCGACTCGACGTCCGAGCCCGATCAGGCGATAGCAGAGCGCGACGCGAAGCGTCCGCTGCTACGTGTCGAAGCTCTTTCTGCCGGATACGACGGTCGACCCGTCGTCCATGGCGTCTCTCTCGACGTCTCACCCGGGGAAGTTGTCTCGGTCGTGGGTCCGAACGGCTCGGGGAAGAGCACGCTTTTGAAAGCGATCGTCGGCGTAGTCGCGGTGCTTTCCGGTCACGTGTCTCTCGGCGACACGGATCTCACGAACCACAAGGTCGAAGACATCGCGCGGTGTGGCGTCGGATACGTCCCCCAGGTCGACGACGTTTTCACTCCCCTGACCGTCAAGGAGAACCTCGAGATGGGCGGCTACCTCCTTCCGGCCCCGGAGGTCGCGGCGAGAATCGGCTCGGTCATCGAGGTCTTTCCGCGCCTCGGCTCGATGCTGGCGCGGCGAGCCTCGAAGCTCAGCGGGGGCGAACGCAAGATGCTCGCGATGGGACGCGTGCTGATGCTGCGCCCAGCCATCTTCGTGCTCGACGAACCGACGGCGAACCTCGCGCCACAGGTCGCCCGGTCGCTTCTTCGCGACCACGTCCGATCGCTCGCAAGGGAAGGCGCGGGCGTGCTTCTCGTCGAACAGCGCGCACGAGCAGCGTTGGAGATTTCTGATCACGCGTACGTGCTCGGCGGCGGACAGCTACGGATGGAAGGAACTCCAGCCGAACTCGCCGATTCTGAGGCCTTCGTCGATTCCTTCCTCGGCGGTGTCGCTGCATCGGATCAGCGGGGACCTCTCAACACGGACTGACACGCGACCGGCGAATCAGATTTCGGCGTGTGAAAACCAAGCCAAGGCGATCTCAGTGTCTCGCCCTGCGAGCCGTCAAGACCGCTCGAAGCGCCAACGCCCCTGGTCATGGCTCTGGCGCGACCGGTCCAGCCTCATCCTCGGCTCGCATCCCGGAAAGGTCATAGGAGAGCTCGCCAACAAGAAACGACTCGCGCATTCGGAGTTCCCTGTTCCTGCGATCGGCCGCGGCGTTGGCGACAGGCTCGAGGCGCTCCATTGGAACCACGACCGCGCCATCGGCATCGAGCACCACCGCGTAGCCCGGAGCGATCGCTACACCGCCGACGTTCACCGGAACGTCGATCGCACCACGATGGACCTTCGTCGCCGCGGTGGCGTGAACGTATCGGGCCCACACGGGAAGTCCGAGCTGTCGAAGCTCGTCGACATCTCTCACGGCTCCTTCAACGAGAACCCCTGCAACACCGTGAGCCTTGGCCTGTGTAGCGAGTAGCTCTCCCAGCAGAGCTACGGGCTCAACTTTCTCCAGCGCCAAGACGAGAACATCGCCCGGTTGGGTTCGCGCCATCACCTCGTGCACGGCCCGATTGTCCCCGGGACCACACAAGGCGATGCGCGCCGGACCGGCAGCGCGAGTCGCTGGCACGATCTGAATGAGGGCACCAGCGACCAATCCAATCGCCCCTGCGGCTTCGTAGACGCTCGCAACGCCGAGTGAGGCCAGGTCTCGGTAAATAGAGGGCCGAACCACGAGTTCCTCCATTCGCCCGCAGAGATGGTTACTTGGCCACGCCCGAGAAGCCTCCTCGGATCGATCTCGGAGAACACCATCTTTGCGGTTTCAGGATCGTCGACTCTAAAACTCAGCCCGTGCGCCCGGTTGGGCCCGTCTGGCAGTGTCGACGATGGAGCTATCAGGACGCTGAACGATCAGCATGAGACGCACTCGTGCAAATTCGGCGAATAGACCCCCCTTGGCGCGGAGGTGTTCTGAGTGACGGTGACGCAGGCTGGTCGTACTGGACCGCCGACGAATCCGATGCTGTGATCAGGCGACCGTAGAAAGCGAACCCGATCCCAGAGCCGTCTGAAGCAATCCCCCCGCGAGCCAACCGAGCTGTCCCAATCGATCGAGTTCGCTGCTGCGGAAGCTCGGGCCCGCTGTGCGGCAGACGAGGATTGCCGTATCAACGTCAACCGGCGCGGCGGCAAGTGAGAGACGGAGGGAGTGCCAAGAGTCGGGCACCCAGTCGGCATCCGGATCGAGCGAACGTGGCACCGAGATCGGTAGCCACGGCAGGTCGGACCAGCGAATCCGGGGTCCGGAGGCACTGGTGTGAGTCACGACAACTGCGGGTCCAAGCGACGAGATTACGATTGCCCAGTCACAGTGAACGATCGCCGGAACGAGCCTTGCCAGCAGGTCGAGGCTCGGCCGCCGATTGGCGACGAGAGCGCTCAGGAGCTCTATTTCGCGGTGGAGCCCGCTCTCGGAGGTCATCCGTACACAATCGACCACCATGTCAGGCACCGAGCTGAGAAATTCGGCGACCACGGCTGGCCCGGCATCGCCGAGTTCGACTACGAAGTCGTCGAAAACTTTTGTGTTGTCGCGTTCGACGACATCCATCGCGAGGATGTTCCCGCCGGCTTCGGCGATGGCAGCAGCAGCCCGGGCCAGTTCTCCGGGCCGGTCGTCAAGCGCGACGCGAACTAGGACGAGCACCTCGCCATAGTGCTATTTGGGCATTTCCGAAGGTTTTCACGCGCGTTTCCCGCATATGAACTTCTCGAATGCATCCGCCTCATGCTGCGACAGCAGCTGGACGGATACCGCAGGAACTACAGCGGAGCTGGCTCAAACGTGAGAGTGAGAGCCTCGAAGCCTTGCCAGGCACGATTGCCTTCGCTTGGGTGCCGCAGCTCGGCGGCGAGCAGGTCTCGTCCTCGCGTAACCGGCTGCAACTTCGCGAGCACCTGCAGCACCGTCTCTCGATCGAGACCGCATGGTTGGCCAGGAGTAACGATCACCACCGAACGGCGCAGGTTATCGATTTCGTGCGGCTCCAACTCCCCCACGTCGGCTGAACGTACCGAACAGTACGTTCGTATTCGCAAGGATTTGCGGATTTGACCGTGACCCAATCGTGAGCCGACCAGGGGTCACGCAGGGTAAATCAGCCACTTTCGTGGGTTGGCGGTGGGTTAGCGAGCTGGCAAATACAGGTTCGAACGGGGTCAACCTGTACCAAACGGTTAACTACGAATTGGGCGTTGATCTGCTCTAATGAGGCAACTACCTCGCAGCCCCAACGGGGTTCGAACCCGTGTCTCCACCTTGAGAGGGTGGTGTCCTAGTAGGAAAACCCTGCTCAAGGCATGCGCTAACACCTGCACAGAATTTTTCGACAGTCCTGGTCACGAGGCTGAAAGCGGCAGGAAGCGGCCCGAAATTGCCGGAGCCGTCGCGACGGCGGCAGGTGTCGGCAATGTTCCAGGTTGTGTTCCAGGTTGCCGCGTGTACGCGATCGGATCTCAGCGTCGTCGACTCTGGTGAAGTGTCACCGGCAACCGAAGGGGCACCCGGTCAGGATGCGACAGAGCGGGACACCGGCGAGTTAAAGTTGTGCTGCGGCGCTGGTCGTGATGACAAGAGCCCATGGGGCTCTTCCTGCGCAAGTGGGATAGTTGCGGCGGCGCCGTCGTTTTATCTCGTGACGGTTACCCGAACAGCCGGTACTCGCTCCGGATGAACGGCCCGATGAGCGACCGTGATCGGGGGTCGCCTCGCTCAAGGTCCCGGGCGATCGCCCAGAGCACGTAATCGACAGCCTGAAGCCCTTCGTGCGCACCGGGTTTCCAGAACGCGAGCTCATGGCGCACCGACGCTCGACCAAGTTGCCCGAGCACGTCTTCGACCGCCCCCCGAAAAGCAGCCCGGGTCTTCTTCGTGCCCATATCGGCGACGACGACGTGGACGCAGTCGCCAGGTTCTCCGATGTAGCGCAAGATGTACTTGAGGTGGAAGAACCACGCATATTTGTAGAAGGTCGACTGAGTAGTCCTAATACGCGGGTACGCCCTCGCCTTCTCGAGCACGGTGAAATCACAACGGGGCTTCGCCCGGACGATCCGCGGGAATACGAGGTCCCGCACCTGTTGCCGATCTTCGGAGGCGTGAAAGACACCGTCGTGGTCGATTCCGTTCCTTGCGAGGGATTCACGCAGATCGCGAAGATCGCGGCAGAGAGATTCCGCTGCCGGCTCCTCTAGAGTCACGGTGCCGACGACGAAGAACGTGCTCCCTTTTGGACCGAAGTCGAAGTCACCCGATTCGTCGCCGAAGACCCAGTAATCCACTGACAGCGACGGTAATTGGGTGCTGGCCCAGTTGTTTTGACGGTGTCTCACGGTTCGCC